>CALEWN010000265.1 GCA_937925385.1 uncultured Senegalimassilia sp. | reverse complement strand
TACCTCGGTCCTTCATGTCGGCGACAGCCGTTGAAATCGACTGCTGCGATGCGCCGGCGCAGGTCAGGTGAGCCACAGCAGGGACGTCATGATCGTCTTGGATCATTGCGGCGATTTCAGCGGTGGCCTGCTTGTTGCCGCTGCCGCCCGCCGAATACGTAACGCTGATGAACGCAGGGTTAAGCTTCGCAAGGTCCTGCGCGATCGTGCGCGCCGAATCCATGCTCAACTCGCCCTTCGGCGGGAAGATCTCGAACGAAACCGGCTGCGCACCCGTCTGACGGGCCTGCGTGAAGATGTTGTCTACGGTATCCATAATGCTGCCTTTTATCATGTTCCATCATCAGTATCTTTAGCGCTGCTTATTATAACGACCCAAGCCTTCCCATCATCGGTAATTCCTGGCACCGAGATATGCTTTATTCAGAAAGCAACCTATCTGCCAACACGATTGCCGGGAGGATCAAGTAACGCCACACAGCAAGCATCGAGTTTATGGCAGGCATTCGTTAACGCAATCTTACCCATCAACATGTCGCCTCCACCGGTTTCGCTAACTACGCCGTCGACGGGAAGGGAGGGCTGAACGAACTTACATCGAGATACGTCACACCGGCTAGCATCCGCCAGCGTGATTTCGGGGCGAGCTCGAACCTTCACGCGCCATGATGCCGCCCTCCCGGTATTGCTGCCGCCGACTCCGTCGGCGAAAAGGCCAGGGTTACTCCCGAGGCGGGTCTTCGCCCTCCCCTCTACGCGCGCAGACGCGATCAGAGGGAGGATCGAATACGTTCACGCTGCTGCCGGTTTCGCTTTGGCGAAACGCGCTGAAGCAGACGAGCGTTTGCCAGAGCTCGACCCTTTTCGCAAGCTGACGAGCTTCTTTCGCCCGCTGCTTAGCCTCGGCTTCATCCTCGAATACCGACAATTCACGCACTTCCTCGTACATACCCGTCCCTTGGCACGCTCTTGCTTCCTGAAGTTCACGAGATTCCGCAAAACCGCCCCTCGGCACGCTTCGACGACGCATTCTCCTTGCAACCTTCTCGCATAGCTGCACATAAGCATCGAATTCATGCACCTGCTCGGGACGCACCAATATCGCTCGACGCTGCAGCCCGCCATGCCCGCCATGCGATACCGCAGCCTCTCCACCCGCATCTCGAACCGCTTTCTTTGCCCTGCGGTCGTCCTTCGCACCCGCTGCCTCGCTTTTCTTATCGAATGAAACACCACCCTGTTGCGCGCAAAACGCTGCCACAGGAAGTTCCTCGGGGTCCTCCGGGCCATCGATGCCACAAGAAAGGCCGTTCGCCCTTCGCCCGCCGACCCCACCGGGTAGCGAGATGTTCAACGCCGCCACATCGCGCCGCCGGCTCGTCGAACGCACGGTCAGCATACCGCCGGATCCACCCAAGCCCTCGGCAGCCAGCAGACAGCCTCTTCCCGCAACGTTCTCACCAAGCACCACATCCCCCGCTGCAAACCCGCCAAAGCGCCGCGGCATGCTCAAGGCCATCGCCATCGCAGATTCCGTCGGCGAGATGGAGCCATCACGCACATAGGCAAGCGCACGGCGAGCCTTCGCCGCCCCATAAGCGCCATCAACCTTCGCCAGATACTGACCGATTCTAGAAACCGACGTCAGCGGCTCGTCATCGCCCTCCCGCAAGGCGATCCCGTTTTCGGCATCGGCATCGATGCGATACGACGAGCAGAGCGCATAGCCCATATACACCGTTTCCAACAAGGTATGCTTGACCGCGATCTGCAGAAACACCAGCTCAGGAGATGAGCAGCAAACCGCGCCGAACCCCTTAACGGGAACCTTCACGAACGATCCGGCCGGATACGCGTTTCCTGAATAATGGGACCGAAGGCAATCGCCATCACGTCTACCGGCCGTAGTCCGCACGAGCACTTCAAGCTTGCCATCTTCAATACCCAAAAGCGAGCGCAGCGCCCTGCTCTCCGAAACAAAAGGCGACGCACAGGGCAGCACCCTTGCCGTGGTCCTATTCCCCGTAATGCGAGGATTGCGATTCCGCACGAGCCAGCGAAATGCCGCATCATGGGATAAGCATATGTTCATGGTTGCCATAACCGGTTTCCTTTCAAGCGCAAATCACTTCGCAAACCAGCATGACGCCGCCATCTTGCGCAACCCTTGTCGGCATCTTGCAAACCGCACCGCCAAACCTTGCAACCCTACCACCGAAACGAGAAGCCAGCAGTCCGAGGACCGCTTTCGTAACATGCGAATCGATTCCCCAGGACCACCGAAACGAAACCCGATGAGCCTATTCGATAGCCAAGCTATCGCCCACCTTTGCGGCCTTTGCCGCTTCTGCAAATATGCACCCAGCATCGGCCGACCTGGAGTCATATCAAAACCAAGTCATCGGACGCCCTCTGGCAACCGTCACCGCCTCCTCAAACTTGCACCCAGGATTAGCCGGATGGGAATCCACGTCGATGGTAGAGTAGCCGGCTGCCAAAAAAGTCAACACTGCCTCTATGAGCCTATAGTGGGCATCAGCCGGCTCTAGCCCCGACTTCATCACCCGCCATTGCGACTTTTCGTTGAACTAGTAATGCACATCGGCCGGCTCTAACCCCGACACCACATCATCGATTCGAGGAAACTGAATCTCCGGGTGATCGAAGTTTTGCATCCCCGCGATCGCAAGAAACCGAACAAAAGAAAGCATGAACAGCACCAATCCGTTTCCCGATGATGAATAGAATGAATTCATGGCGGTAACCGGCTTATACCGGCTATACTGATGCCATAGCTTAATCACACTACACAAACACAGCATCAGGAGAACAAGCTATGGCAGTGGAGCACAGTCAAGACAAGCGTCAGCTTGCCGCATGGGTAGATCGAAAGCTAGCCGAAACGGTAGACGAGGTTGCCAGCAAACGCGGCATCACGCGAACAGCGGCAATCACGGAAGCCCTTCAGCGCTACGTAGAGGAAGAAACCAGCGTGGCACTGCAGCTGTCCGATTTTGCGGAGAAACTCGAAACGCTGCTCGAGCGCAGTGAATCGATGCAAAACGAGCTTGAGGAAATCAAGCAGATGAAGCCGGCTCGCTCCACGCGCAAGGCAAAAACGGCACAACCGGCACCAGCCGCGCAAACGCCCTCTCTGTTCTAGGAGCGGATTCGCCTTATGAGCATTTTCGTAACGGGTGATATCCATGCCTCATATGACATCGCAAAACTCTCAGAAAGCTGCTTCGACACCACGGGACTAACCAAAGACGATTACGTGATCGTGTGCGGCGACTTCGGGCTTGTGTGGAACAAGTCGGCAAGCGAGCAATATTGGCTCCGCTGGCTTGACGCCAGACCGTTCACAACCCTGTTCGTAGATGGAAATCACGAGGGTTTCGCTTTGCTGAACAGCCTACCCGAAACCACGTGGAACGGGGGAAGGGTGCATCAGGTTGCCAACAGCGTATTTCACCTCCAACGTGGTCAGATGTTCGACATCGAAGGGTATCGCATCTTCACCATGGGTGGTGCAGCTTCAAGCGAATACGATAGAGAGCACCGGGTCCTGGGAGAAACATGGTTCACCGAAGAGGTGCCCAACGAGCAAGAGCGCGCAACTGCGATTGAGACGCTTGATCAAGCAGGTTGGAATTGCGATCTCGTAATCACCCATTGCGCCCCAACCTCTGCCGCAAAAGGCATTTCCAAGCACACCGATCGCCTGGAAATCCACCCAATGGACGAGTACACGGATTGGCTCCAAACAATCCAGGATCGTCTTACATACTCGCATTGGTTCTGCGGTCATTATCACATCGATGCGCAAATCCAAGATAAGACGACGGCACTTTACAACCGAATTGCAATGCTAGGAAAAGCTGAGAGCGCTCAAGATGTTAAGGAGTCAGGCGCTTCGACACTGCCCTACCAGCTGCTTGCCGAAGCGACAAAAGAGCCGAAACATGAAATCACCGATTACGCCACCGACCTAGATGACCATGATTCCCTTGAAATCGACCTAGAATAAGACTCAAATATCCCCGAAGACAGGAATAGCCCCGACATAACCGGGGCTATCGTTATTCCGCATGCAATACCATGCACAATCAATTATATATACGGCAGGGTCGTTTCACCGCACGGAGCGCAGCTGGGCGGATACGGTGAACCCTCCCCGATAACGCGAAAGAGCACGCACGAGTGACCTCGCTGCGGGCCCTCCGGCGCCCCTCGCGAAGCGGGGCACACAGAGATTCCCGCAAGGCGAAGACCTCTCCCGAA
>CALEWN010000264.1 GCA_937925385.1 uncultured Senegalimassilia sp. | reverse complement strand
CCTTTGTCCGCCATGGCAAGGCCCTCGGGCAGGCGGTCGACGGCCTCGATGGCGGAAAGCCGCGTGATGCTGTTGCGGAACCGCCGGATGTCCAGGATAAGCCCTGCGCTCACGCGGAACGTCAGGAACGCGGCATCGGCTATGAACAGGTACGGCGCGAAGGCGCCGGCGGCATCGATGACGGGTGGCGAGCATGCGGCGAACAGCACGATCTCCCAGGTCATCACGGGTTTACGGTAGCGTATGGCAAGCGTCAGGCCCACGACCGCCAAGGCCAGGTTGAACCAGAGCAGTGCGCTTAAAGGCAGCGCCGTTACGCGCAGGTGCAGTAGGAGGACGCCGTGGTTTGCGTATGCCGACAGCATGGTGGCGGTCGCAAGATACAAGTGCACCACCAGCAGTGCCTCGTACACGGTGGCCGCCGATACCGGGCGGCCGCTTTTGCGCGCCGCCAGGAACAACGCATGCAGCGTCTGGGCGGCGGTCAACAGGAAGAACACGGCAGTGAGCGTCGCGACCACGGGAATCTTGGTGAGCAGCAGCTCTTCCATCACGCAACCCCCTCGTCTTCGCTCACTTGCACCGCTAGCGTCGCGCCATCGGACGCGATGTCAAGGGAGAAGCGGACATCGCGGCGCTCGAGGACCCGGCGCAGCTCCTCAAGGGAGCGCGTGTAGCCCTCGGTCTGTGCCGACTTGTCGGCCTCAAGGGCGGCGCGCATCTCCACGACGCGGCGGTGCTGGCCCGCGGCCACCCCGTCGCCCGACCCTTCGCCGCCTTCGACCTTGTCGCTGACGAACAGCATAAGGATGGGATTGCTTGCCGCGAACGCCGCCGCCGCGAAATCGTAGAGGCAGTCGTAGAGCACGCTTACCGTGGAGGCCGGCAGCACGCGCTTGACGTCCACGAGCGCGGCGCAGTCGATGCCCAGGGTGCGCAGGTCGGCGGCCGTTTCGTTGAACACCAGCTGAAGGCGTTCGCGGTTGAACGCCGGGTCGCTTTTCCCGGCCAGCACAAGCCCGCCCTTGCGCTTGCAGTACGCGATGAGCAGCTTGACCTCGGTGAGCCGCTCGCGCCGCTGCGCCAGGCTTTGCGGGTCGTTGCCGCGGGGGAGGTCGGAGAGCAGCTCGTCGATGCGCCGGGTCTTCGCCGCAAGCGTCTGCTCGATCTCGTCGACCAGTGCGCGCTCTTGCTGCGTGCGGTACAGCACGCCGTCGATGGCGTGGCGATGCTTCAGCAGCTCGTTGTGCGCCCGCAAACTGTCCTGTTGACGCTCGAGCGTTTCGCGCCGCTCGTCGATGGCGGTGACGTCCTCGGCCAGCAGCGCCGACCCGCCGGTGACGTTGTAGCCCCTAAACAGCGTATGGGGGATCGCCGTGGTGCGGAAGCTCGTGATGCTTCGCCGGGAAAGGTTGGATTGCAGGAGCATGGAGTGCAGCGCGTCGTCGTGCGCGCTCGGCTGGAACAGCGCGGTGTGCAGCGCCACCTCGCCGGTGCGCGAAAGGATGCGCAGGTTGAACGGCAGCGCGGAAAACATTGACTCGCGCCAGTAATACGAAGGAAGTATTCCCAGGTCAAGCGCTATCTCTAGACAGGAGATCAGCAGAATGCTGTATACGAGCGCAAGGTTGGAGCCTATCAGGAACCGCAGGATGTAGAGCACCGTGTACGTCCCCAGCACGCCCACGATAAGGGCCAGGGGCACGAACGCGCTGCGCAGCTGCCTGCGCGCAGCGGCAAACGAGCAGGCGAAGAACAGCGCGATCTGCGTGATGATCCAGCCGAGCACCACCCAATACCCCGGGCCGTACGTATAGCTGCCCGACCACAGCGGGTCGTCGAACGAGAAGCGGAACACCATATGATGCAGGTTGTTCGTGAGCACGAGCGCGATAAGCGCCGCGTCGATGGCCAGCACGGCCCGTTTCGCATAGCTTGTGACGGGCATGCGGTCGAGGGCTGAGGCGCGCATGGCGCTGAACAGGCTGAACGTGCTGGTCAGCAGCATGGGCACGTAATACAGGTACCACATGATGGAGACCAGGTGGTCGTTGCCGGTAGGGTATTTCAGCGTGACGATGAGCAGCCAGGCGACGCATAGGGCGGCGTTGGCCTTCAGATAGCGCGCGATCTGCGCGTCCGAGCAGCGAAGGTGGATGGTGAACCCCCAGGCAGCCAGCAAGGGGGCCATGGCAAGCATGAAGCCCGTCGACCTTGATGCGCCGGTGGGCATGCCGTGCAGCTCCGACGTGGGGAAGGCGCCCGCGGCCTGCAGCACGGCGAGCACCAGGCCCAGCATGGCGCCCGCGATGGCGCACGCGATCAGCACATGTTTGCGGTCGACGTCCATGGCCGCCTTCCCCTTTCCGTTTTCCTGATTGCCCGTTGATCCCCCGATGGTCTCCGTCGCCCCTTCGCGCGGTGGCCGTTTCGCTACCGCATCCTCGTTTGGGGCCCCGGTTGTTTCGGCCCATTGTACGCGCTCGGCAGGCCATTGCTTCCCGGATCGCAAAGTCGGGCCGCGGGTTGCTGAAATGCGGCTGAAAATGGGACAGCATGGCGCTTCTGAAACGCCCGGCTTTGGTAAGCTGTTACCAGAGGTTTTCTCCGCATACGCATTCGGGAAAGGGAAAAAGCCATGGCCCAAGAATCGGTGAACTATCAATGTCCGAACGGCATGGGGCCGCTGCGCTACAAGGGCGATAGCGGCATGCTCGAGTGCGAATTCTGCGAATCGACGTTCACGCCGGCCCAGGTCGAGGAGGCGTACACGGCCAAACAGCGCGAGGCCGACGAGAAGGCTCAGGCCGCGGCGGCGCGTGCCGAAGCCGGCGAGCAGTCAAGCTTCGAGCGCATGGCAGACGAGGCCGCCGGGGCGTCGTCGGTGGTCACCGAAGACGTCATCGACGCTGCCGTGGCGGTGGGCGCCCAGGCCGACAGCTCCATCGCGTCGTACCTTTCGCGTGCCAGCTGGAACGAGGAGGAGCGCGCCGGCATGCGCAGCTACCTATGCTCGTCGTGTGGCGCGCAGCTGACGTCCGACGCCACCACCGCCATCCAGGAATGCCCGTACTGCGGCAACCAGGCCATGGCGCCCGGCTCGTTCGTGGACACCGCAAAGCCCGATCTGGTCATCCCGTTCAAGCTGGACAAGGCCGCCGCCGAGCAGACGCTTACCGAGTACTACAAGGGCAAGAAGTTCCTTCCGAAGGAATTCGCCGCGCAAAACCGCATCGCCCATGTGCAGGGCGTGTACGTGCCGTTCTGGCTCTACGATGGGTCGGCCAGCGGCGAGGGCACCTTCGAGGCACGCAACATACGCACCTGGCGCGAGGGCAAATACGAGGTCACGGAAACCCATGTGTACAACGCGTGGCGCCAGGGCTCGTCGGAGTTCACGCGCATCCCCGCCGACGGTTCGGCGAAGATGCCCGATGAGCACATGGACGCCATCGAGCCGTTCGACTACGACGAGCTGACCCCGTTCTCGGTGGCTTACTTGCCCGGCTTCTCCGCCGAGCGCTACGACCAGGACTCCGACGCATGCTGCCATCGCGCGGTGCGCCGCATGGAGAACACGCTTGCCGACCAGCTGCGCGATACCGTCACCGGCTACGACCAGGTCGACCCGGCCGACGTGAACGCCGAGGTGTCGTTCTCCGAGGTCAAGCAAGCGTTGCTGCCGGTGTGGATGCTGCATACCCGTTGGAAGGACAAGGACTTCCTGTTCGCCATGAACGGCCAGACGGGGCGTTTGGTGGGCGATTTGCCGGTGTCGCCGCTGAAGGTGGTGATGTGGTTCCTGGGCATCTTCCTGGTGGTCGGCGCCGTCATGCTGGGCGTGGACTTCGGGTTCATCCAGTTCGACGACACCGTCACCCGCGTGGGCGTCGACGCGGGCGTGCCGCTGGTCGTGGCGGCCGGCACGTGCATCTATTTCTACTCGCAGATGAAAACGGCGGTGGAACAGCGCAGCGCGCATGCGTACGTGGTCAACGGCAGCTTCGACTTGACGGGCAGCGACGACACGTTCGTCACCTCGTACCAGACGCGCACGCTTGTGGAAACGGATGACGACGACAAGCGGTAACCGATTTTCACCGGTTGCAACAGGCGCCGATCATCGCTTCCGTAACGGAACGGCCGGCGTTTCGCGCGATCGGGTATAACCAGGCTCTAACTAATAGATTTTGGAATATCGAACGAACAGGCAGCATCGGAGAAGGAGGACATCATGGGTTTGATCAAAGCGGGTATCGGAGCTGCAGGCGGCGTGCTGGCCGACTCTTGGCGCGAGTACTTCTATTGCGATTCGCTTGAGGCCGACGTGCTGTGCGCGAAGGGCCAGAAGCGCATCTCTGACAAGGGCCGCAGCTCGAACACCAAGGGCGAGAGCAACATCATCTCGGATGGGTCGATCATCGCGGTGAACGAGGGCCAGTTCATGATCATCGTCGAGCAGGGCGCCATCGTGGATGCCTGCGGCGAGGCGGGCGAGTTCGTGTTCGACAAGTCCACCGAGCCCAGCCTGTTCTTCGGTGAGTCCGGCACGCTGGGCGACCGCATTAAGAAGTCGTTCGAGCGCGTGGGCGCGCGTTTCTCCTTCGGCGGCGACACGGGCAAGGACCAGCGCGTGTACTTCTTCAACGCCAAGGAGATCGTGGGCAACAAGTATGGCACGGCCCAGCCGGTGCCGTTCCGCGTGGTGGACGCCAACATCGGCCTTGACGTGGATATCTCCGTGCGCTGCAACGGCGAGTACTCCTACAAGATCGTCGACCCGCTCATGTTCTATAAGAACGTCTGCGGCAACGTGGAGGAGCCCTACACGCGCGACAAGATCGACTCGCAGCTGAAAAGCGAGCTTTTAACCGCGCTGCAGCCGGCGTTCGCGAAGATCAGCGCCATGGGCGTGCGTTACTCGGCCGTGCCGGCGCACACCACCGAGCTTGCCGACGCCCTCAACGAGGTGCTGTCCGAGAAGTGGGGAGAGCTGCGCGGCCTTAAGGTGGCAAGCTTCGGCGTGAACGCCATCGCGGCGTCCGAAGAGGACGAGCAGATGATCAAGGACCTGCAGAAGGCCGCGGTCATGCGCGACCCGAACATGGCCGCCGCGAACCTGGCGGCATCGCAGGCCGACGCCATGCGCACGGCAGCCGCGAACGAGAACGGCGCCATGATGGGCTTCATGGGCATGGGCATGGCCAACGCGGTGGGCGGCATGAACCCGCAGGGCTTGTACGGCCAGGGCGGCAGCGCCCCGCAAAGCCAGTATCCCGTGGCGGCAGGCGGCGGCTTCGCGGCTCCTACCCCCGAGCCCGCTCCCGCAGCAGCGCCGGTAGCGGCACCTGCTGCAGGCGGCGACGCGTGGACGTGCTCCTGCGGCGCCTCCAACACCGGCAAGTTCTGCAGCAACTGCGGCAGCCCCAAGCCCGAGCCGTCCGCGCCCGCCGGCGAGTGGACCTGCTCGTGCGGTGCGAAGAACACCGGCAAGTTCTGCAGCAACTGCGGCAGCCCCAAGCCCGCAGGCGACGGCGGCTGGGATTGCCAGTGCGGCCAGCACAACACCGGCGCATTCTGCAGCAACTGCGGCACGACGCGCCCTTACGGGGGCTGGCGCGCGACGCGCGGCGCGCGAAACCATGCGCAAACTTGATGGCGGCGCCCGTATTTCATGCGGGCGCCGCTTTTTGCGGGTAGGGTCTCTTTGTCAACGATGCGCCGCTCATGGCGCTTGGGCCGTGGTTGAGGCACGCTTAGAGTCCAATCGGCTACTTCGCAACGCCTAGCTTAGGGAGGGTTGCGAGCATGACGGTGCCGTGGCTGGAACTGTTCTCGACTTCGATCGTGCCACCGTGAAGCGTCGCGATTTCCCATACCAGCGACAGGCCCAACCCTACGCCCCCGTATTCCCTGCTGCGAGATTTGTCAACGCGGAAAAACGGCTGGAACACGCTGTCTCGGTGCTGTTCGGGGATTCCGAAGCCCTCGTCTTCGATGCGGATGAGAACGCGATCGTCTTCCTCATTGACGGTCACGTCGATCGTCGAGGCGGGACGGCTGTAGCGAATCGCGTTCTCGACAAGGTTGAACATCATTCGATACATCAATGGATCGCTGCCGTTCATCAGGCTGTTCCCGCGGCAGGCGAGGGCGATGCCCTTTTGATCGGCGAGCGGGGCGAGGTCTGCTAGCACCTCCTCGATCAGGGGCGCGAGTTCGATTTCGTCGTTGCAGGGAATGGTGCGCAGCTCGCTCATTTCGAGCAATGTGCTCGTCATGCTCGACATTCTCTCGGTCTGCTCGCGCAGCAGCTTAAGGAGGTCGTTGGTCGCGGGCGCTACGTTAGGGTGTTCTACTGCGAACAGCTCCATTTGGGCCTGCATGAGCGCCAGAGGCGTGCGCAACTCGTGCGCGGCGTTGCCGGAGAACTGGCGTTGTGCGGCGAAACCCGCGTCAAGGCGATGTATCATGCCGTTGAACGATTCGCTGAACCTTTTGAATTCCGGAAGCACGTCCTCGCTGATTTTCGAATCGGCAAGATTCCCTGGTTGCACGAGTTCGATTTGCGCGGCGAAGGCCCGTAGGGGTCTGAGTGCGCGGCCGCTTGCGAAGTATGCGAGCACGCCTCCGATAAGCGTCACCACAGCGGTAATGCACCAGCTTGTAGCGCCGAACGACTTTTGCGCGTCGCTCACCACAATCGTCAGCTCATTGCCGACGTCCTTGCTTCCTGGGTCGAATGACTTGGGAACATCCTCGTTCACGTTGCTATAAGCCGATACCTCGCTGCCGATCTCATCCATATATTGCATTCCGGAGTAGCCGACAAGGAAGTTCATTGATAGGCAAGCCGCGCAGACGAGGGCGGCCGTCATCAACGTGATGCGCCATTGCAGTGAAAGGTCCTT
>CALEWN010000263.1 GCA_937925385.1 uncultured Senegalimassilia sp. | reverse complement strand
TCGAAGCGTCGATGCCATTCTGGAAAGCGACATTGTCGATGGAGACGCCGAAAAGGGGGAATAGCATGAGCATACGAGACAATCTGGATATCTCCGCATATCTGGTCTTGGGGCCGGAAAACACCTTGGGCCGACCCGTTGCCGATGTGGTCGCCCAGGCCATCGCTGCAGGGTTCACCTGCGTGCAGGTCCGCTCGAAGGAGTGCTCGGCTCGCGAGCTTATCTCCTGTACGGCCCAGGTATCCGAGGTCATACGGCAGGCAGGCGCGCAAGATTGCGTGGCGCTGCTCATCGACGACCGTCTGGATGCGGTGTATGCCGCCCGTCAGCAGGGAGTCAAGGTGGATGGCGTGCACGTTGGACAGACCGATATCCCCGTCGAGGCGTGCCGCGCCCTGCTCGGTCCTGATGCAGTGGTGGGCCTTTCCGCTCGCGCCGACGAGATGCTCGAGTACGTGAAAACCGCCGATATGTCGCTGGTCGACTATCTGGGCGTCGGCCCGCTGCATGAGACGCCCACGAAAACTGACTGCGGTTTGGCGGCGGATGGCACCATTATCACGAAAAGTCTCGAGGACTTGGCGGCGCTCCATCAGGCAAGCCCCGTTCCCATCGTGGTCGGCGGGGGAGTGAAAGTGGCGGATATCCCCGCCGTCGCGCAAACCGGTGTCGATGGCTTCTTCGTGGTATCCGCGGTATGCGCCGCGCCCGACCCGCATGCAGCTGCTCAAGAGCTCGTGCAAGCATGGAACGCTGCGAAGCAAGCCTAGCTAACGCAAGCGCGAAAAGGGCCCGCTCGATCGAGCGGGCCCTACCTATTTATATATGACTCGTAAAGCGGTGTGTCACGCCTAGTCTTGCAGCAGCTTCTCCGCGTACGCCAGCTTCACGCAGCAAACGAACACGTCAAGCGCCGCATCCAATTCCTCAACGGGCGGCAGGCTGGGGGCGATGCGGATGTTGCTGTCGGCCGGGTCCTGCTTGTACGGCCAGGTGGCGCCCGCGCCCGTCATGGTGACGCCGGCGTTCTTGGCAAGTTCCACGATCCTCTTCGCGCATCCGGCAGGGGCGTCGAACGAGACGAAGTACCCGCCGCGCGGCTTGCTCCAGCTGCAACCGCCGATTTCACCCAAGCCCTCGGACAACTTGCGGTCCACCAGCTCGAACTTGGGACGCAGGATGGCGGCATGCTTCGCCATGTGCTCAGCTAAGCCCTTCCCGTCGTGCAGGAACCCACGTGACGTAGCTGATTGAGCTTGTCGTGGCCGATGATCTGTGGGCTCATATGCGCCTTCATGTCCGCGATGTTGGCGCTGCTTGCCGCCATCGCCGAAATGCCCGCGCCGGGGAAGGTGACCTTGCTGGTGGAAGCGAACTTGAAGCAGCGGTCGGGGTTACCGGCATCATCGCAGGCGCGGCGGATATCGAGCAGCTGATCCTGCTCGGCAGCGTCGTCGCTCAGATGATGGATGCCGTACGCGTTATCCCAGAAGATACGGAAATCATCGGCTGCGCAAGGCATGGCTGCCAAGCGGCGTACCACCTCGTCGGAATAGGTTGCGCCGCTGGGATTGGAATACTTCGGCACGCACCAGATACCCTTGATCGAAGCGTCTTCGGCGACCAGGCGCTCCACCTCGTCCATGTCCGGGCCGTCCTCGTTCATGGCGACGGGGATCATCTTGATGCCGAACGCCTCGGTCACCCCGAAGTGTCTATCGTAACCCGGGCAAGGACACAGCCATTTCACCTCGTCAAGCTTGCACCAGGGCGTATTGCCCAGCGTTCCGAACATCCAGCAACGCGCCATGGTGTCGTACATGATGTTCAAACTAGAGTTGCCGAACACCATCACATGCTCGGCGTTGTCGTCGAGCATGACGGCCATAAGGCGCTTCGCCTCGGGAATACCGTCAAGCACGCCATAGTTTCGGCAGTCCGTGCCGTCCTCGGCCGTGCAGTCGTCGACATCGGCGATGCAGGTGAGCATGGGCATGCTCAGGTCAAGCTGTGCGCGGGAGGGTTTGCCGCGCGCCATGTTCAGAGCTAGCCCCTTTGCCTTGAAAGACTCGTATTCGCGGGTGAGCGCATCGTGCGTTGATTCCAACGCTTCTCGGGCAAGCTCTGCGTAAACTGGCATCGTGGTGCATCCTTTCGCCGTTTGCGGGGTAGGAACAATCGAAAACACCTACCTGAGGTAGGCAAAGTCAAGTATAATCCCAGCGTCAATGCAAACAATCGACTGGTCGTTAAATGCGTCCGTTTCCCGTATTTCGGCAATGCCGGCTGGAGGGCCGTGCGGTTTGCCGGGGGGAGCGGGCCTTGAAGACGACATAAGGGGCGGGCACAGATTATGGGATCGAATGATTTGCGGGTCGTTTTGGCCATGGTTATCTACTTCGTCGTGGTGCTGGCGGTGGGTTTCTCCTACGCCAAGCGCTCGAACTCCTCTACCGACGAGTACTTTATCGGCGGCCGTAAGGTGGGGCCATGGTTTACGGCGCTGTCCGCCGAAGCGTCCGACATGTCGGGCTATCTGCTTATGGGCATCCCCGGCCTTGCTTACTTCTTCGGTGCATCCGAGGCCATGTGGACCTGCATCGGCCTTGCAATCGGCACCTATTTGAACTGGCTGTTCGTGGCAAAGCGTTTGCGCCAGTACTCTGAGCGCGTGCACGCTATCACCATTCCGGCCTTCTTCTCCAACCGCTTCCACGACAAGAAGAACATCTTGTCGACGGTTGCTGCGGTCATCATCCTGCTGTTCTTCTGCGTCTATACGGGCAGCTGCTTCGTCACCTGCGGCAAGCTGTTCCATACGTTGTTCGGCATCGACTATGCGGTGATGATGATCTTCGGTGCCGTGGTGGTGTTCGCCTACACGCTGGTGGGCGGCTATCTTTCGGTTGTGGCAACCGACTTCATCCAGGGCTGCCTGATGTTCTTCGCCCTGGCCGTCGTGCTCATCGGCTCCATCGCATCCGTCGGCGGCGTCGATACCACGGTGACTTTCCTGCAGAGCATCCCCGGTTTCTTGAACGGCGGTCAGCTCACCACGCCCATCATGGATGCGAATACGGGTTTGCAGGCGGTTCAGGGCGATCAGCCGTTGTTCGGCGAGCCTACCGAGTACGGTCTTCTTACCATCATCTCCACCTTGGCTTGGGGTCTTGGCTACTTCGGCATGCCGCAGGTGCTCGTGCGCTTCCTGGGCATCCGCTCCGCTGAGGAGGTTCGCCAGTCGCGTATCATCGCCGTGGTGTGGGTCGTTATCTCCATGGTGTGCGCCCTGTGCATTGGCTTCATCGGCCGAGCCATGCTGCCCACGTATTTCGGCACCAATGCGGCTGCCGAGAATGTCTTCATCGTCATCGCTCAGATGATCCTGCCCGCCTTCATGTGCGGCGTGGTGGTATCCGGCATCCTGGCGGCTTCCATGTCCTCGGCTTCGTCGTATCTGCTCATCACCGGTTCGTCTGTGGCGGAGAACATCTTCCGCGGCATCATCAAGCGCGATGCTACCGATCGCCAGGTCATGATCGTTTCCCGTATCACGCTGGCCGTGGTCATGATCATCGGCATCGTCATCGCCCTGGACGAGAATTCCGTCATTTTCCGCGTCGTCTCTTACGCGTGGGCCGGCCTTGGCGCATCCTTCGGCCC
>CALEWN010000262.1 GCA_937925385.1 uncultured Senegalimassilia sp. | reverse complement strand
CCTCAAGGTGTCGCGACGTCGCGTCCCATGGACGAATAGCTGCTAGGAAAGGCATGATCATGAACCGAAGCTTCGAGATAGTTACCGACTCTTGTTGCAACCTTACCGAGGAGACCATCGACCGCTTCGAGCTGCACGTGCTCCCGCTGACGTTTATGGCCGATGGGGATGACACGGTGTACCGCAGCTATCTCAAAGGCCGGAAAACCGATCTGTCGCAGTTTTACACCATGATGCGCGAAGGCAAGGTCTTCCGCACCTCGCTTCCCAACCTTGCCGACACCGAAAAGCTGTTCCGCAGCCTGCTCGAGCAAGGAAGGGACATCCTGTACCTGGGCTTTTCGAGCGGCCTGTCGGGCACCTACGAGGCAACGGAGCTTCTCGCGCAGCAATTGCGCGAGGAATATCCGCAGCGCAAGCTGCTGACGGTGGACACGCTGTCGGCATCAGGCGGACAAGGCCTTTTGGTGTGGCATGCATGCCAGCGCGCCGAGCAGGGCGAGGACATCGAAGCGGTGCGCGATTGGACCGAGGCCAACAAGCTGCACCTCGCCCATTGGATCACCGTCGACGACCTGATGTTTCTGTGGCGCGGCGGCCGCGTCTCGAAAACGAGCGCCTGGGCCGGCACGCTGCTCAACATCAAGCCGGTCATGCACGTGGACGACGAGGGCCACCTTGTTCCCTTGGAGAAGGTGCGGGGGCGCAAGAAATCGCTGACTGCGCTGCTCGATCACATGGAACGCTCCGGCAACGCGCCGATTGCCGAGCAGACGGTGTTCATCACCCACGGCGATTGCATCGACGACGCGAAATGGCTCGAGAATAAGATCCGCGAACGATTCGGCGTCGAAGACATCCGCATCAACTACGTCGATCCCGTCATCGGAGCGCATTCCGGCCCCGGCACCATGGCGCTGTTCTTCCTGGCCTCAAACCGCGACTAAAGCAACCTGCTCGCCCGGTTCCAACGCTCCACCCGTCTACACAGCATGAAAAAGGCTCCCCGCAGGGAGCCTTTTCCATAAGGAGTATGTTTGCGGCATTATGCGAGCATGACCTGCGCGCACAGGAGGATACCGCCGAACACCAGGGTGAACACCACGATGGGCCACACGAACTTGAACCACTTGGAGTACTTCATATCCAACATGGTCAAGGTTGCCAGGACCAGGCCGGTAGGTGCAAGGTAGAGCATCGCGTACTGACCCCACTGATAAGCGCAAACGATGGAGTAGCGATCGATGCCGACCGTATCGGCCAAGGGGGCCATAATGGGCATGGCCAGAACAGCCAGACCGGAGGACGACGGGACCACGAAGCCGAGCAGGAAGAACAGCAGGCTGGCGGGGACCGTCAGCGCGGCGTTGGTGTAGACACCCTTGCGGGCGGCTTTCTCGGAGTCGGTCGTGAGGTAGCGCTGCACGATGGTCTGGTCCGTGCCGTAGGTGGTGATGTTGGTGAAGACGGTGGCGATGAGCACCGTCCAAATCGTCGGCTGGCGCAGGTCGAAGAACGACTCCCCGAGGCTGAATTTCCCGGCGTCGCCCGCGGCGGTGAAGATCGTCCGGAAGCCTTCGGGTAGCTGGAAGGCGATGGAGCAGACGACCGCCACGGCGGCGCCCAGCAGTACGACCACCTGCACGGCTTCGGTCCAGACCACGGCCTCGATGCCGCCCATGAGCGTGTAGGCGAGGCTCAAAACGCCCATCATCCCGATGCAGAGGAAGATGTCGATGCCCGTCACGATGTTCAGCGCGATTGAGGGCAGCAGCAGGACGACGGCCATGCGGCCGATCTGGAAAATGATGAACGAGACACTGCATACGACGCGGATCAGGGCGTTGAAGCGCAGTTCGAGGTATTCGTAGGCCGTGGTGACGTTCAGCCGCCGGAAGAAGGGGATGAAGACTGCGGTGATCAGCGGCACGACGAGGATGATGCCCGCGTTGAAGAGCAGGTAGCTCCAGTCCGTGGCGAACGCCTTGGCCGGGATGGCCATGAAGGTGATGGCCGAGAGGCTTGTGCCGAAGATGCTCAAACCCACGATGAACCACGGGATGCGCCCGCCGCCCTTGAAGTAGTCGCCCGTCGATTTCTGGTTTTTCGAGAAATACCAGCCGATCCACGCCAGCGAGAGGAAATAGAGTACGATCACGAGGATGTCGAGCCATCCCATGCGGTGCAGGTCGTCGTCGACGTGTCCGCGCAGGATCACCGGGGTGCGGATGCCGGGTGCGGTTTCGCCGCTGGCGATGGTGATGTCGCGTCCGTCGCTCACCACGGCGGTCGTCACGGGCAGGATGAAGGACGATTTGTCGACA
>CALEWN010000261.1 GCA_937925385.1 uncultured Senegalimassilia sp. | reverse complement strand
GCATTCATGGCATTCGCGGGAAGCGCCGTTATGGGCGTCGGGTTCTACTTCGACCCCATCAATCCCACGGAAGGCATGATCGATTTAACGAGCCTGTCCCCGTTGGCCGCTGGAAGCATTCCTTTTACGGCGGTTTCTGTCATAGGGGCGGTCGTGGCTGCCGCTGCCGCGTTCTTCGGCAGGAAAAACACTCTTGCCATGGGAACTCTCGGCACCGTAGCTGCCGTGGTCGGGACCGTTTGCCTGAGGGTCTTGTTCTACCAGATGGGTTTCGCCGGATTCATTTTGTTCTAACGCGCGGCCGGGTATCGGCCGAACCTGCCCGGGGCGTTCTTTCGAAGGTCCCCTCCCGAGCGGAGGAGCGCCCTGGGCGTCTATGTGAAAGATAGGAGCTTTCTGTGGATAAGTTGCCTCTTATCGACGACGGACAGGAAAAGGCCCCTGCGTCGTCGACTGCCGATCTGCGCGAATCGCAGCGCGCTATAGCCGACTTCCTGGATTCGATGGGGCACCGCCGCCCTGTTCTTCTGGACATCCTGGCCCTGTGCGAGAAGGCCCGCACAGATGAAGAGGTCGCATGTGCGGTGGACGAATGGCAGACGGGCAGTTACTCGGTATTTACGGCCGCGGGGCTTTGCTCGCTCCTGCTTGACGTCAAGGCCCTTCAGCGCGTTGACGCGCAAGGAAGCCCGTTCGTGATGGGCTCTGCCGAGCCTGAGCGCATCGTTACCGACCAGGGCTCGTATTATCGCGCCGTCGAGCCGGAGCCCCTTCTTTGGGAAACGACGCTGGACGGCAGGCAGGTTGCCGCGCATTACCTGTCAGGCGATGAGACGGTCCGGCTTCTAAGGGAGGACGAAGTTTACTTCCCGGTGTATGAGGAGATTCTCCGCCTGTGTGCCGAGCCCGAAGGAGCTGCAACCGCCGCCCTCTCCGAGACCATTGACGGATACGAGCTGCTTCAGGAGCCACGCCTCTACGTCCAGCATTTTCTTGAGCGCTTAGAGCTTGTGGGGGCTATTAGGTGGTCGGGAACGTGGACGACCACCGAGCAAGGAGAGAAAGCGCTGAAGGCTCTGATGAGCGTCTAGTGAACGAAGGGATTTACGATGAGAAAAGGAGACGAGACAATGGCTGAAGATGCGCTCGACACGCCCTTGACCGAGCAGGAGTTCTACGAGCGGCTCGAGTGCGCCTGCCGAAGCCGAGAGGTTATGTACTCCTTGCTTTCGCGGCTCTATCGCTCCGAGGTCGACGAAGGGCTGCTTGCCGCGTTGCGCGACACGCTCTTCCCCGCCGGAGAGCCTGGCGAGCCGATAGAGGAGGGAAGCTACCTGATCACGAAGTATCTCTCCAATCCGTGGGCCGACTTGGAAACGGATTTGGCGCGAGATTACGTACGTTGCTTCATCGGCAACGGACTGGACGCCTATTCGGCGGCCTACCCCTTCGAGAGCGTTTACACGTCGAAACGTCGACTGCTTATGCAAGACGCTCGCGCTGATGTGCTGGCGTCGTATAGGGCGTGCGGCTTTGATAAGAGCGCCGAATGGAACGAGGGGGAGGACCATCTTTCGGTCGAGCTTGAATTCATGGCGGCGCTGAGCCGCCGTGCGGCCGATGCTCTTTCTGCGGGTGATCACGCCGATGCCGAAAAGGCGCTCAAGGTGCAGAAGTCCTTCATGGCCGAGCATGTGCTTCGCTGGGTGCCGCTGATGCTTTCAGACCGACTTCTATCGCGGCGTGGCGTTGTTCACTGATGGGTATCTTTCCGAAGACGGCCGTTTTCTTTCAGAGCTCGGCATGGGCGAACCAGCGACGATCGAGTAGGGAGCCATTGCCATGTCCGCATCCGAACAAGAATCCGCTGTGGCGGCCGAGGGCCGCGTGCCGCGCGGCGTCACTCGTCGCGACCTTTTTATGGGCGCAGGCGGCCTTGCGGTGCTTATGGGCCTGGGCTGCGTTAAGTTCGCGGACGCGAAGCCCGTCGTTCGTCCGCCCGGCGGCCAGGATGAAAGTCGTCTCATATCGTCCTGCATTCGATGCGAGCGATGCGTCGAGGCGTGTCCGCGCGACATCATTCGTCCTGCTCATATCGAAGACGGAATCGTGACGGCGCGCACTCCGCAGCTCTGCTTCGATGAAGGATGGTGCGACTGGTGCGGGTCCCAAGAGGGCGGAGTCCCTCTCTGCTCGGCGGCCTGTCCCACCCTCGCCCTTGGTCCCGCAGGCGGTAGCACCCTCGATGATGTCCTGGGCATTGCCCGTATCAACGAAGACTGGTGCCTCGCCTATAGGCTTATCGGGTGCCGCCATTGTTACGACGCCTGCGAATATCAGGCCATCGTGCTAGATGATGCCGACCGTCCCCATGTGGTCTCCGATGCGTGCAATGGCTGCGGGGCATGTGAATGCGCCTGCGTATCGTTGCAAAGCGGAGCTCTGATCGAAGGCGCCACCGCTCGCGCTATTACCGTTGTTCCCCTTGAGGCTGAGGAGGTGGCCTAGTGCGCAGCAAAAAACTGAGGGTTGTCGTCCCTATCGCGATACTCGTCTTGGCGGCCGTTGGTTTTGCGGCAGGCTTGCAGACGGGGACGCTTTCGGCTTTCGGGTGGAACGACCTTGTGCTCCTCTGCCCCATCGGGGCGCTTGCCACCATGATTGCAAGCGGCACCGTCATTCCGCGTGCTGTCGTGTCCCTCGTGTTTGTCGTGATCGCGTGCCTGTTGGTGGGGCGTGCTTTCTGTGGATGGTTGTGTCCAGTGCCGGTGGTGTCCAAGATCCGCTTGCTATGGAGGAAAAGACCCGAAAAAAGAAGCGGTCCGAAAAGGGGCGCTCCGGCGAACCTTTCGACGTCGGAGCAAAATGGGCGATGCTGCGAAAACTGCTCCCGCTGCGAAGACTCCTCTGGAAAACTTGAGAAAAGGGGGCCTGTCGACTCGCGGCACGTGGTGCTCGGGGGAGTGCTCCTTTCTGCCGCCATTTTCGGGTTCCCGGTTTTTTGCCTCATCTGCCCCATAGGCCTCGTGTTCGCATCGGTTTTCCTTGTGACGCTGCTTTTTTCCGGAGGAGATATCACATGGTCGGTAATCGTCGTTCCCGCCCTGCTTTTAATCGAGGTGGTGTTTTTCCGCAAATGGTGTTCGCATATCTGCCCGGTTTCGGCTCTGCTCAGCCTGATAGGAAAGGGCAACCGTACCTTCAGGCCCGTCGTCGATAAAAACGCCTGCATCGAGAGTTCTCGGGGTGTCGAGTGCGGCCTATGCGCGAAAGCTTGCGAGCGAGAAGGGGTGGGCATAAACCCCCGCAAGCCGGAAAAGGGAACTTCCCTAAGCGAGTGTACGCGATGCCGCGCTTGCGTTGATGCATGCCCCGCCCATGCCATTTCGCTGCCTTTCGTCGATCGCAATAAGCGATTCTCTTCTGAGCGGGCAAACGATGAGGATATGGCCGGGAAAGATTAAGGGGGTTGTATCGGGCAGATTGCGGGTCGGCCGCAGGGACGGCGCTATCTTTCGAACACCATGAGAAAGCCTTCTCGGGGCTGCGAGGTGACGGCCATGGGGTCGGGCGTGGCGGGAACGAGGCTCCACAGCGCGGGCATCAAGGTTCCTGTGCCGAAGATCGCACCGTCCAGGATGCCCGTGATCACCGACTCCAGCGCCATGCCGGGAAGCGCGGGACGCCCCGCCTTCTTCTTCACCGCGTGTCGAATTCTGTCAAATATCAACCGTTTGTTGTGACATAGCCTTTCGTTTTGGGTAGTGTCATTCGGCACGCGATCCCCCGTAGGGGGAGCGCGGGTTGAAATATTACTTGTCAATGTGAAACTGCTCCAAAGCTGTGTCGCTCCCCTGGATGGGGAGCGACGTGCCCGGAAGCGGTGAACGCTTAGCGCTATGTTCCTGAAGGGGTTGTTCGCGCGTCTAAAGGTCGGAAACGACTCGGGTATCAAAGAGCCATCCTGCCCACCCTAGCCCTCCACCGTCACGCGAAGACACTTCTCCCCGGGCTTTTGCCCCACAATCCCGCAGGCTATGAGCGCGTCCAGGGCGTGCTTCGCTTTGCTGCGATCGGGGCCGGCGGATCCCCAGCATGGCAGGCCCTCGTACGGGTCGGTCTTGGCCCCGGGTTCGCTTTTCCCGCATGCTACTCTGAGGACGACCGCCCTGCGCGCTTCGCTGCTGAGCGCTTGGATCGTTGCAATCAAAGCGTCGCTCAGCGCTTCGGGCACCTCTGGCATCTCGAGCGGCTTGACGGAAGCGGGGACCCCGCCCGTTTCGACAACTGCGAGAATCTGGGCGCCATACGCCTGCGCGGCTTTGGCGGTCATCCCGTCGACCGCCAGAAGCTGCTCAAGGTTTCCCGGCCTTTTGCGGCAGATGCCGCGCAACGCGCGCTCGGTCAGGCTGCCGCCGCCTTCCGATACCGCGGCGCACGCGCTCTTCAGGCTAATGAAAAGCGCTCGCTCGCCGTCCGTCAGCGGCCTTGCGTCCTCGGCGCGCACGATGCCGCCGACGGGCGCCGCGCAGTTGTCGCATCGTCCGCACCCTCCGTCGCCAGGGGCTTTCTCGCCGAAGTAGCGCAAAACGAGATCGCGCCGGCAAGCGTCCTCTTCTCTGCAGAAATCCCGCATGTCGAAGGCGAGCCCCTTTTGCCTGGAGCGCTGTGGGTCGTTTTGGCCTTCGCCGCCCGCTTCCGCCATGAACAAAGCGGTTTGCAGGTCCTGCTCGTCCCATAGCATGATCGTGTCGGCGGGCTTTCCGTCGCGCCCTGCGCGGCCGATCTGCTGATAGTAGCTCTCGATCGAAAGCGGCATGCCGCAGCAAACCACGTAGCGCACATCGGGCTTGTCGATGCCCATGCCGAACCCCGACGTTGCGACCATCACCGGCGTCCGCCCCGACATGAACGCATCTTGCGCCGCCTTCTTCGCGTCGTTGTCCAACTTGCCGTGGTAGAGCGCGGCGGGCACGCCTGCTCGCTTGAGCGCGTTGTGGATCCGCTCGGCCTCGGAAATCGTGACGCAATAGAAGATTCCGCACTCGCTTTCCCTCGAACGCGCGGTTCGCACGCACCACGATTCGCGTTCGTCGTGGGGCATATGCACAACGGAAAGCGAGAGGTTGGCGCGGTCGAACGAGGAGACGATTTCCAAGGGGTTTTGCAGGCCAAGGGACTTTGCGATGTCCCTGCGGACCCTCGGAGTCGCCGTCGCCGTCAGCGCGACCACGGTCGGGCGCCGGTCGAACCGTTCGATGAACGCGCTGATCTCGCGGTAGTCGCTGCGGAAGTCGTGGCCCCATTCGCTGATGCAATGGGCCTCGTCGATGGCGATGAGGGGGATCGCGAGGTTCTCGATGGCCGACAGGAAGGCCGGGCTCGACAAGCGCTCCGGCGCAACGTACAGGATCTGGAACTCGCCGCTTTTGATGCGGCTTCGAACCCTTTCCTGGGCCGGAAGGCTGAGCGTGTTGTTGAGGAAAGCCGGATGCAGACCCAGCTCAACGAGCTTCCTCACCTGATCGCTCATGAGCGAGACCAGGGGAGATACCACGATGGTGGTGCCGCCGAGCGCGACGGCGGTGACCTGGTAGATCAGCGATTTGCCCGCCCCGGTGGACATGACGGCCAGCACGTCGCGTTTCCCTATGATGGCCTTGATGGCCCTTTCTTGCTCCGGGCGGAACGCATCGTGTCCGAAGCAGCGCTTCAACACTTCTTTAGCTTGCTCGAATGATGCCATGCGCCCTCTTTCGTGCCTAGTGGTTTGCAACGCTATTGTAGCCCTGGGCTCGATTTGCTGCCCGCGGGCAATGATGCCCTTTCGCGGGTTTGACGGGTCCGGTGGCGTCGTTGATAGGGGCCTGCGGCTTCTTGCCGGCTTACGCCTTGGACCGGAGGCGCGCATGAATCAGGAGCGGTGGCCAATAATCGGAGGGTTGCGCATTTGGGACGTCTTTCTACTGCGGTCGTGCTCGTAAATGATGCTGTGCGGGCGGCCCCGGCGCAGCGTTTCGGTCGCTTGTTGCGAAAAACCTCGCTTTTGCGCGGTTTGACTTGCTGGCAATTGCACAATTCTCGATATTTTGGCCGCCACCGGTCTGCACTGCTCTGAATCGGTCGCCGTCTTCTCGCGTCGCTCCCGAATCGGCCGCTCCGCACCCTACCCGTCGCATCCCCGCCTTCTATCTTGGCCGTGTGGCGCGTGGGGGTGCTTGCTTTGGGCCGCGGGTGGCTTCGCGGGTGCTTCTTTGCACGGCACAATTGCCTTAGAAGCCGGCTTCGGCGCTTGCGGCGCCGGAGGGGGAGCGGCTTGCAATCTGCGATGCGAAAGGGAGTGATGAAGATGATGAGACCCATGATGAGGAAGGTTGCGCTCGGGGTGCCGGCCGTCGCGTTGTCGGCGGCGCTCGCGTGCACGATGGCCGGCTGCGGCGGCACCGAGGGCGGCCAGGACAGCTCGGGCGGTAACGAGGCCGCAGGTCAGACGGCTAACAGCGTGCAGACCGCCGAGGTCGCGGGCTTCACCATCGAGTCCGTCGGCGATGGCTCGTACTATCGCGGCGCCGCTGAGCGGCAGGACGGCTTCTGGCTGCGCGTGAAGATCACGAACAACAACGAGGCCGCGAAAGCGCCTTCCGTGTTCAGCGCGCGTGCCGCCGTCGGCACCTTCGACGCGGGCGATGCGGTGTTCGACGCCTCCGGCGACCAGAGGCTCAACGCCGACACCAAGACGCAGGCTGTTGAGCTGGGCGAAGGCGCGCAAATGGACGCCAACGCCAAGATCGAGCCTGGTCAGAGCGTCGAGTTCATCTACTTCTGGACCACCAAGGATAACTATTACGGCCCGATCACCGTCGAGTTCGACAGCTCCTCGTCCAGCGATTCCAATCCCAGCGTGATGCACTTCGACACCACCGGGCGCGAAAGCGACGAGTACAAGGCGGCGCGCGAGGCGGCGGAAGCCATCGAGGCGCAGGGCGGCATCGATTTCCCGTCGTACAGCATTATCCCCGCTGACGGCTGGAAGCTCGGCGACCGCATCGACGAGAAGTACGAGGGGTGCGACTTCAAGCATGGCGACGAGGCCATCTCCTCCATCGACATGCGCACGTTCAAAACCTCCCCGATGATGGAAGCGGAGGCCAGGCAAGGCTCCAAGAAGAAGGGCGTGATCGACGAGGTTGAGATCAATGGCGTCACGTGGGTGCGCTACACCGCGGAATCCGGTGCCGTCTCGCTGTTCGTCGAGGCGCCGTCCGGCAAGACGGTCTCGATGGTCATCGGTTCCAAGTTGACCTGGGACGATGCGCTTCCCATGGTGCAGAACGTGGTGCTGAAGTAGGGAAGCATCCTGACCGCGGCGCCGGGCGATGCGCCACGCGGCTCGGCAGCGGCGGCGCATGTTTTGGCCGCAGGGTGGCTTGTGCGCCTGGCATTTGGGCCGCAGGTCGCTTCGCGACCCGCCTGTTGCGCGGCATACTCTTATTGACGGTCGGGATCGGCCCTGCGGCAATCGGGCCCCGGCATTTCGAAACCTGACGTAGCGGTGGTCGCCGGGGAGGAGGCGGCTTTCGCAACGGGAAGCGAAAGGGAGTGGTGAACATGGTGAAACCCGTAGTGAAGAAGGTAATGATGGGCGTGCCCGCCGTCGCGTTGTCCGCGGCGCTTGCGTGCACGATGGCCGGCTGCGGCGGCACCGAGGGCGACCAGGGCGGCTCGGGAGACGGCACGGCCGCAACGCAGGCGGCGTACCAGTCCCAGTCGATCGACGTCGAGGGCTTCACCGTCGAATCGCTGGCCGACGGCACGTACTATCGCGGCGATGTCTACAAGGAGGACGGCTTCTGGCTGCGCGTGAAGATCACGAACAACAACGATAAGGCCATGAAGCGCTTCAGCTTCATCACGACCGGCGCCCCCGGCGGTTATGAGGCCGGCGACCCGGTGTTCGACTCGCACGACACGCTGAGCTACGACATCAAGAACCCGCCCGCCGAGCTGTGCGAAGGCGCGGAGACGGATGGCGATCCCCTTATCGAGCCTGGTGAGAGCATCGAATGGGTCTACTTCTGGACCACCAAGGATAACTATTACGGCCCGATCACCGTTCAGTTCGACAAGAACGCCACGGGCGGCACCGACCCGCGCACCATGCGCTTCGACACCACCGGCAAGGAAACCGACGGTTACAAAGCCGCGGTCGAGGCCGCCGAGGCCATCAAGGCCCAGGGCGGCGTCGACTACGCTGCGTACAGCGTGAAGGCTGCCGACGGCTGGGCGCTCGTCGAGACCAAGGAGAAGAGCGGCGACGCCACGTTCAACCCCGAGGGTTCCACAAAGCGCTTTAGCACCAGCACGTGCTCGCGCGCCCCGCAGAAGGAAGCCGAGGCGCTGCAGGGCAACTTCGGCGGCAAGGGCGAGATCGACGAGGTGGACATCAACGGTGCCACTTGGACGCGCTACACCCAGACCGGCACGTACTACATGTTCACCGTGGCTCCGTGCGGCACCACGGTCCGCATGTTCATCGACAGCGGCATCACCTGGGAAGATGCCATGCCCATGATGCAGAACGTGACCCTGAAGTAGTTTTTCCGCCCGCGCTTCGGGCGGGATTCCCTCGAAACGGCCGGGACGCATTGCGTGCCCGGCCGTTTTGCGTTCGAACGCGATTCCGGACATTTGGGGACGTAGCGTTAATTGTCCGGGTTCTGCCCTTGCGGCCTACTGCGTCCCCTGGCTCCGATTCCTGACACATAATGCTACGTCCCCGAAGTGTCCGCCCACCTCTATCGAACAGGTAACGCTACTGTAGGGTTTTACGGAATCGGGTTACCATGGTTCCCGAAACCCATCCGGTTTGCAGGTGCGATGGTTCGATTGCGAGGGGGCGCCTTATGGCTCAAAGCATTGTTTCCCGGGAAGAGCTGCTGGAGAACGCGTATCAGATTGCGGAGAAGAACGGGGTTTCGGCGCTTTCGGTGCGCGGCCTTGCCAACGCCACGGGCGTCAGCGTGGGGACGGTGTACCGCCATTTCTCGGCGAAGGACGAGCTGACCACTGCCACCATACAGCTGTACTTCAAGCATGCATTCTACGAGCGCTTCTGCCATATCGATCCGCAGGTCGGGTTCGTGGACTACTGCCGGGAGATGCACGCGAGCATGCGCGAGGTCACCACGCACTTCCGCGAATGCTGGTTGCGCGGTATCGACGCGCTTCCCGCCGTCGAGAAGGCCGCTGCGCGCCTGCGCGAGTCCCAGCAGATTGAGCACATCCTCCACGGCCTCATTCAGATCTACGAGCACGATGCCCGAATCTCGGCCGATTTGCCCGACGGGTTCGATGCAGAAAGCGTGTGCAGGTTCGTCATCGAGAACGTCATGGGCAGCCTTCATCACCAAAACGGCGACTGCAAAGTGCTGTTTGGCCTGTTAGAACGCACGTTATACGCAAACCACGCGTAGTAGCGCACGGAAATGAACATCATGCCTTTGATGTTCACACGGCCGGACCTCAATATGAATGGTGTCAAAGCGAACGCGCCGTCGGGCGCAGCCCGCAAACCCACTCGATTTTGGAGGTCTGAATATGAGTCCCATGCTTGCAACCGCTTCCGCCGTCATCTCCCTGGCCCTGGTCGCCTACACCATCGGCGTGTTCTCCGAGCGCCGCTCGGGCGAGCTTAAGCGCTCTCACCTGGCGTTTTTCTGGCTTGGCCTGATCTGCGACTCCACGGGCACCGGCCTGATGTCCATCATGGCGCAGAACAGCGGCGGCGCCATGTCCCCGCTGCATCCGGTCACCGGTTTCCTAGCCATCGCGTTGATGCTGTTCCATGCCGCCTGGGCGACCTACGTCGCCTTCCGCGGCAACGAGAAGACCCGCCGCGGCTTCCATACGCTCAGCATCGGCGTGTGGCTGGTGTGGCTGGTCCCGTACTTCGTCGGCATGCTCATCGGCATCCCCGCGTTCCACGTTTCCGACTCCATTGCCCTTGCCGCAGCTGCCGGCGTGGTAGCCGTCCTGGCCCTGGCCCTGCTGCTCTCCTCGAAGCGCTCCCACGCGTAGGGGTTTGGTTTGCGCCGAGTCCTTGTGGGTACGCCCTTGAAGCCGCCCGTCACAAAAGCCGCCGTCCGATCGACATGCGCGAATCGCGCACCGGTCGGCCGACGGCTTTTCGTTGTCAAAAGCGAAGTCGTGCGCTATAATTTCACGCGACGAAAACGTCCAGGCGCAATCGTGGGGGCGAGCAACGGGTTTTGGCGGCATTCGTGGAGATGCTGCTGCGTGTCCTTCTCGATTTTGCGACCGTAAGCCGCTAATCTGGGCTTGTCACCTCGCGGCGGATTGGTTTGTTGGCTTACTGTCAGACCGGTGCCATGGACGTTATGTTTCGTCACGATACGGCATCAAAAGCGTTACAGCTTGCGTGGCGGATGTAGTATGTAGGGTACTATGTTGCCCTTATCAAACGAATGGCTTGCTGCCTGCAAGATATATCGGCAGCCGCGCAAGGCGGACGGGGCAAGCGGATATTATGAACGGTTGGTGAACGGGTCGCTGAAAGGGGGATTGATGGCAGATCAATCGGATGACAACCTTGCCTCTAAGGGGAAGAAAGGGAAGTTGACCAATTCCCAGCTGCGCCTGCTCGGCTTCGTCGCGGCTTGCGGCCCAGATGGTTGCTCCGAGACCAAGCAAGCGCTGGCGGGAAAGCTGCAAATCAGCTTGAAAACAGTGGATCGCGCGATACATCGCTTGCGCGAAGAGGGGCTTATCACGTCGCATGCTCGTTTCGGGGAAGACGGCACGCAGCTGAGCAACACCTACATCGCTGCCGCAATGGACGGCGAGGGCGATTGCCAAGACTCGCAGAGTGAGCAGGGATAGGCCTTTTGAGCTAGCAGGCTCAAAAGGCCTATCCCTTATCAAGTCCTGGAAGGACCAAGCTTCGAAAGCAAAGGGGATGCATGCCGCTTTGCCTTGCCCCATGCTGATTGGTCAAGCTTAGGGTGACTTGTGCATTGCGAGCGGAAAATCCTACAACAGGATGCGAAGGGATGGAGCTTCTGGTGTGTCCGCAAGTCGCGGCCCAGACGCAGACGCTGCCGACTTTGCCTCCCGCAAGTTGCAGCTGAGGCGCGAGCGCCTCCACCCTACTTCCCGAAGAATGCGCGGGTGAGGCCGGCTCGGGTTTGCGTGTCGGTCTTGCTGTAGATGCTAGTCAGGTGGCGTTGCACCATGCGCAGTGAAATGCCCAGGTCATCGGCCACTTGCTTGAGCGGGCGTTCGTCGGCGGTCACGGCGCGCAGCACCTCTTCCTCGCGCGGGGTCAGGCCGCTTCGGCTGATGAACTCGGCCTGCACCTCCTCAAGTGTCGGCGCGGCCGCGGCGGCAAGGCCCGCCTGGATGGCCTCGCGTTCCCCGACCGTGGACGGCAGGCGGAACAGCCCGGCGCCCACGAACGCAACGCTGACCAGCACGAACAGGATCAGCGACGCGATCATCACGGCCGCTATTCCCGATTGCGTCAGCATCATGGAGACCCCCGACACGGTGAACGCGCACAGGTTGTTGGCGGCCCGGCCCATGCCCGCCCACAGCTGCGGCGTGCGCATGTGCGGCGCAAGCTGCAAAAACGTGGTGGTGAAGAAGGTCACGAAGAACCCAGAGCTCAGATAGAACACGATCAGCCCGATTACGGGGCTTGCCCCGGCCTCCACGGCCAGGATCGATATGGTGGACAGCACCGTGACCGCGAACATGATGAACCCCATGTAGCGGCGTTCGCGGATGTCGAACAGCACGCCGGCAGCAAGGCCGCTTGCCGCAAGGAACAGGCGCGGCCACGTTTCGACCGAGATCGAGCCCTGCGCGTTCGCAAGGGTGACCACGTTGTCCAACGTGGAAAACATGCAGGCCAGCAGCACCACAAGCGCAAGAAGCCAAACAGCGCGGATAGCGGTTTTTGCGCCGCCCGGAGCGGTTTGCTGCGGGAAGTCTGCGGCCACCTGCTCCGGGCAGTTTGTCTGCTGCGAGGAGCCGGTGCTCGCTTGTTTCGTTCGAGCCACTTGCTCTTGGCGGAAGATTTGCCCCGACGACTCCGTCGTCACTGGTCCGCCTGCATGCTCGGCAGTGGCTCCATCGCCCTTCTGACCTGCGGGTTCGCATCCTTGCTCTCCCGCCGCCGCAAACACGGCAAGTGCGGCGACGCCGGCGCACAAAACCGCCGCGTCCGCCATGCCCGCAGGCAGGAACTGGTTGCTCAGGAACTGCAGTAGGATGCCGGCGGCGTAAGCCGCGCCGGCCCCCTTGGCAAGCGACGGGCTTCCCTCGAAGGCGCGCGCCATGCTCCAATGCGCTTCAGCCCCAAGGCTTCCCAGCAGGAAGAACGCGATGCAGCCCGCAATTTGCATGGCAATCGCGCTTTCCGCAACGGCAATCGTGAGAAGGGCCGCAATCGCCCCGACAGCCTCGACCGCTCGCAACGCGCGTCGTCCCCCGGCCAACTTCGAAATCAGCGCATAAGCCAAAAAGCCGACGACGCTTGCGCCAAGGATCATCGCCTGGGCGCCCACAACCCCTTCGGCGCTGATGAACAAGCCGATTCTGCTATCGAAGAAAAACTCGCTTCCCAGAAAAGCGAACGTGAACAGCGCCAGCGCGGAAAGCGATTGGAAGGATTGTCTATCGACCGAGAACACGGCGCTCCTTGCTGTGCGAACGAATGAATCTGCAATCGATTCTACCAATGCTTATGTAGCGCACAGGTAAAAAGTTACAAGCGGCCATCTTTCGCTGCGCGCGGGTGGGGGCGGGGTCCCCTGTGGGGAATGCGCTTTTCGCCCCTCTTCCGAGCGGGTTATCTTCTAAGCACTGTTTCGCCAGGTCAAACCTACTATACGTAAATACGAACCTGTACGAGCGGGTGTTTGCGCGCAACTATGGGGCTAGCAGATCGCGCGTGCTGGCCGTCGGAACGGCTTTTCGCAGCTTTGCGGAAATGGCCGGTAGCCGTCCAACGGCTTGGCGGAACGCGATTCGCTCAAAACCATTAGGCAGGTTTGCGAAAGCGGTTAGCGGTGACAAGGGGTGCTCGAGCCGGTTCCTTCGCCTCCCGCAAAAGCCGCCTTCGCGTTCGCTTACGGGAAAGGTGGGGCGTTATGGACAGGAAATCACAGACAGGGCTGCGTTTCAAAGCCAGCTGGACGTTCTGCGCGGCCAGCTTA
>CALEWN010000260.1 GCA_937925385.1 uncultured Senegalimassilia sp. | reverse complement strand
CAATAAAACCAAAAGTTCGGATAGTTCTCAAAGAGTTGTTAATCAGGCCTTGACTTCATATAGCTGGCCTCCTTTCACCTTTCGCCGCCGTTTCAAGCGGGGCTTGCTATGCATCGAATGGGGCTGCCGCCCGTCGAGCCTTGCGCCGGTGGCGCGGCTCGAAGGCTTGGCGGCCCTCTTCCCGTATTCGCTTGCCTAATCTTTGTACGCCCCCAGCTCATCGGGCGAAACACACCTCATGGGCGTTTTTCGGGGAGAGCGTGCACGGTGTGCAGGCGGCAAGGTGCAAGGGGTATAATCCCTAGTTGGACATACGTTTTCGCAAGGAAGCGGGAACGCTCACGTTAAGCGGCGCCGCCGGCGCCGTGCATAGGGAAAGGTGCATGGAGCAGCATGGATATCGCGCAGGAATCGTTGCGTTTGCATGAGCAGTGGCAGGGCAAGCTGGAAACCGTCCCGAAGATGAGGATCGAAACGCGCGAGGACCTGGCGCTGGCCTATACCCCCGGCGTCGCCGAGCCGTGCCGCAAGATCGCCGAGAATCCTTCCGATGCGTACAAGTACACCATGAAGGCCAACACCGTGGCCGTCGTCTCCGACGGCTCGGCCGTGCTGGGCCTGGGCAACATCGGCCCTGCCGCGGCCATGCCCGTCATGGAGGGCAAGTGCGTCCTGTTCAAGACCTTCGGCGGCGTGAACGCCGTCCCGCTGTGCCTTGATACCCAGGACGTCGACGAGATCGTCGAGACCGTCAAGCGCCTCGCCCCCAGCTTCGGCGGCATCAACCTCGAGGACATCTCCGCGCCGCGCTGCTTCGAGATCGAGCGCCGTTTGATCGATGAGCTCGACATCCCCGTGTTCCACGACGACCAGCACGGCACCGCCATCGTGGTGCTTTCCGGCGTCATCAACGCGCTTCGCCTGACGGGCAAGCAGAAGGAAGCGTGCCGCGTGGTGGTCAACGGCGCCGGCTCGGCAGGCATCGCCATCGCCAAGCTGCTGCTCAACTACGGCTTCAGGAACCTTATCCTGTGCGATAAGTGCGGCATCATCAACTCGCGCTCCGAGGGCATCAACGAGGCTCAGCGCGCCATGCTCGCCACCACCAACCTTAACGACGAGGAGGGCACGCTGGCCGACGCCATGCGCGGCGCCGACATCTTCGTGGGCGTCTCCGCCCCGGGCATCGTGTCCGCCGACATGGTGAAGTCCATGAACTCCGATGCCATCCTGTTCGCCATGGCCAACCCCACGCCCGAGATCTTCCCGGACGTGGCCCGCGCCGCCGGCGCCCGCGTGGTGGGCACCGGCCGCTCGGACTTCCCGAACCAGATCAACAACGTGGTGGCGTTTCCGGGCATCTTCAAGGGCGCCCTGGAGTCGCGCGCCGCGCGTATCACGAAGCAGATGAAGCTGGCCGCCGCCGAGGCGCTCGCCGCGCTCGTCTCCGACGATGAGCTGTGCGAGGACTTCATCATGCCCGAGCCGTTCGACCCGCGCGCCGTGGAAGCCGTGGCCGCCGCCGTGGCCGGCGCCGTGCAGGGATAGCAACGTGGCCGGTATCCGCAACACGGGCATCGTGAGCGAGGTGCCGATGATGCGCGAGGGCCGTCCGGCTTCGGGCGCCCCGGTGCACCCGGCCGCTCCCGTGCAAGCCGTCGGTCAGGGACTTTCCGCAGATCAGGCGCCCGAGCGCGGCGTGCTCGTCACGTTCGAGGGCGGCGACGGCGCCGGCAAGACCACCCATATCCGTTTTTTGGCCAACGCCCTTTCGGCTATGGGCCGCGAGGTCGTGTGCCTTCGCGAGCCCGGCGGCACCGAGGTGGGCGAGCAGCTGCGCGGCGTGGTGTTGAATCCGGCGAACTCCAACATATGCGATGGCTCCGAGCTGCTCATCTTCGAGGCGGCCCGTGCGCAGCTGGTCAGCCAGGTCATAGCCCCGGCGCTTGAGCGCGGGGCAGTGGTCCTGTGCGACCGCTTCACCGATTCCACCGTTGCCTACCAAGGCTACGGGCGCGGGCTCGATCGGGCGTTCGTGGAAGCGGCGAATGCCTTTGCGTGCCAGGGCATCGTGCCCGATCGCACCATCTTGCTGGTGGCGGCAAGCGCCGCCGAGGGCCTGGAGCGCGCCACGCGCCGCGCCGGGGCCGATCGCATGGAGCGCGCCGGCGAGGATTTTCATGCCCGCGTGAACGCGGCGTTTTTGGAGATTGCGGAAAAGAACCCCCGCCGTGTGCGCCTGGTGCGCTCGAACGGGCGCAAATCGCATACGGCCGTGCAGGTGTTCGCCCAGCTGGCGGACCTGTTCCCGTGGATGGGCGATTTCGTGCGCGCCAACGAGGCCTACTTCGAGCGCCTCGACGTGCATCGCACCCATGAGGGCCGTGTGGATTACCGTGAGGATTCCGCATCGGCGCCTCGCGCGGAGCGTTCGGGCAAGGAGCAGCAGTAGCGCTTATGGCAGACGCATTCGAGAACATCTTGGGCCAGCCGCAGGTGCGCGAGTTCTTGCGCGCCACCGTGGCATCGGGGCGCGTCAGCCACGCGTACCTGTTCTGCGGGCCGGCAGGCTCGAACAAGACGCTTGCGGCGCTCGCCTTCGCTCAGGGCATCCTGTGCCCGAAAGGCCCCAAGGGCCCTCGCGGCGGCAATTGCGGCGCATGCGACGCCTGCGGGCGCATCATGCGCAAGAAGCATCCGGATGTGCGCATGTTCGAGCCCGAGGGCGCTGCCGGCTATCTGGTCGAGCAGGTGCGCGGCATCGTGGCCGACACGGCCTTGGCGCCCATCCAGGCAGATCGCAAGGTCTACATCCTCGATCGAGTGGACCTGCTGGGCGTGCAGGCTGCCAACGCGTTCCTGAAAACGCTCGAGGAGCCGCCCGCCGACGTGGTGCTCATCCTGCTCGCGCGCACCCGTGAAAGCGTGCTGCCCACCATCGTCTCGCGCTGCCAGGTGGTGCCGTTCCGCACCATCCCGGTTTCCGAGGCGGCGGGCATCGTGGTGCAGAACTCGGGCGCAAGCCCCGAGCAGGCGCGCGTGGCGCTGCAAGCCTGCGATGGCTCCATCACCCGCGCGGTGGAGTTCCTGAAGTCCAACGAGCGCCTGGAGTTCCGCGCTCGGGTGCTCGAGGTGCTGGCGTGCCTGCGCCGCGCCGACGATTGGGACGTCATCGGGTTCGCCGCCGACCTGGTGGTGCGCGTGAAGCTTCCGCTCGACACCGTGCGCGCCGAGCAGGAGGCCGAGCTTGCCGAGAACGCCGACTTCCTGGCGAAGTCGGCCATCCGTCAGATCGAGGCGCGCAACAAACGCCAGCTCACGGCAAAGACCGCCGAGTCGCTGCGCCAACTTACCGGCATCACCCGCTCGTGGCTGCGCGACGTCATGGCCCAGGCCGCGGGCGCGCCCGATCAGGTGGTCAATGCCGACGTCAGGCCTTCCATTGAGGAAGCTGCGGCGCGCACCGATTCCGCACGCGCCGCAGCCGCCATCGCGGCCGTGCGCCGCTGCGACGCCGCCATCTCTTATAATGTATCTCCCGAGACGTGCATCGACGCGATGCTGCTCGAGGTTCGCGACATACTGTACGGCCGTGCGCTGCCCAATGCGGCGCCGCGGGCGTATGCCAGATAGAAAGAAGGAGCGCCATGGTCCGCATAGCGCCTGTCAACCTGCCCTACAACCCCAAAACGCTGTGGTTCGATGCGGGCGAGCTGGAACTGCACGCCGGATGCGACGTCGTGGTCCAAACCGCCCGGGGAACCGAGTTCGGTCATATGCCCGAACCGGCGTTCGAGGCAACGTCAGACCAGGTCAAGAAGCTGAAAACCCCTTTGAAGCCCGTGCTGCGCGTCGCCGACGACGAAGATCGCGCCAAGCAGGCCGAGCTCGAGGCCCGCGCCGCCGAGGCTCTTCCTGTGTTCAAGGAGCTTGCCGCGAAGGCCTCTGAGGAAATGCGCCCGGTTTCGGTGGAGTACCTGTTCGACGGCGATAAGGCGGTGTTCTACTTCGAATCCGAGAACCGCGTCGACTTCCGCGAGCTGGTGCGCACGCTCTCGTCGCGCCTTCATGTGCGTGTCGACATGCGCCAGATCGGCGTTCGCGATGAGGCTCGTATGGTGGGCGGCTTGGGCCACTGCGGCCAGGAGCTGTGCTGCAAGCGCCTGGGCGGCGAGTTCTGCCCCGTGTCCATCCGCATGGCCAAGGAGCAGGACCTGTCGCTGAACCCGCAGAAAATCTCGGGCGTGTGCGGCAGGCTCATGTGCTGCCTGCGCTACGAATACGATGCCTACAAGGACTTCAAGAGCCGTGCGCCGAAGAAGAACGCCCAGGTGGAAACGCCGGACGGTACGGCGAAAGTGGTGGATTTGGACGTCCCGCGCGAAGTGGTGTCGCTGCGCATCGAGGGCGAGAAGCCCGTGCGCGTCCCGCTTTCCAATTTCGACGCGCCCGAGGAGGGTGCTCGTCCGAAGTGCGTGGGATGCGAGGCTTGGGAGCGCGCGTTGAGCGAGCAGCCCGGCGATGCCTTCGGCGCGGCCGCAGCCATGGCAACGCCGCAGCTGTCCGGCAAGGACAAGCTTGCCGATCGCGCCAGCGTGCGCCACGTTCCGGGCGGCAAGAAAGCCGACGGCGCCGCCGAGGCCAAGCCCGGCCGTTCCAGCAGGCGCGGCCGCGGCAAGGGCGAGCATGCCGAGCAGAAGGCCGCTGCGGCCCAGCCTGCGCGCAAGCCGCGCCGCCGCCGCTCCACCAAGGTGTCGGGCGGCGCTGCGCAGGCCGGGGAGAACCAGGCCCCGCGCACCGATTCCGTCCAGACCGCAAACGCCGCGCCCGCCGGCAAGCAGTCCGGTCAGGGCGGCAAGCAGCCCAAGGAGGGCCAGGCCAAGCGTCGCGGCATGCAGCCGAGCAAACGCCGCGGCCAGGGCGGCAAGGACGCCAAGCAGCAGAACCAGGGCTGCAAGCAGCCCGGATCTGCCCAGCAGGTGGGCAAGCGCGGCCAGGGACCCAAGGGCGGCGCCGATGCGCAGCGCGGCGGCAAGTCCGACAACCAAGGTTCTAAGCCACGCGTGCGTCCCGGCCAGAAGTCCTCGGGCCTGGCGCAGGGCCCCCGTCCCGACCAGGGCGGCCAGCGCAAGCAGCGCGAGGGCGGTCAGGAGGGCCAGGCTCCCGGTCAGCATCGCCGCGCCCGTCGCCGCAGCCACAAAGCCGCAGGCGCCGGCGAAGGCCAGGGCTCCGCGCAAGGTAACTAGCAGCATCTCGCGCCCCCGCTTCGGCAACAAGCGGGGGCGCCTTCGTCAGGAGGTATCAACGTGCACGGGGAAAACGGTCACGAGCTGCTCACCGATCTGTATCAGCTGACCATGGCGCAAGGGTATTGGGAAACGGGGCAGGGCGCCACGCAGGCGTGCTTCCACGCGTATTTCCGCGACTACCCTTTCCGCGGCGGCTATGCCATCGCCTGCGGAATGGACCAGCTCGCCGAGCTCATCGACGGGTTCGCGTTCAACGCCGAGGACGTGGAGTACTTGGCAAGCCTTGATGCGCCCGGCGGGGGCAGGCTGTTCAAGCCCGCGTTTCTGGATTACCTGCGCACATTCTCGCTGCGCGTGGATGTCGATGCCGTGGTCGAGGGCTCCGTGGTGTTCCCGCACGAGCCCATCGTGCGCGTGATGGGCCCCATCATGGATTGCCAGCTCATCGAGACGGCGCTTCTGAACTGCGTGAACTTCGAGACGCTCATCGCCACGAAGGCGGCGCGCGTGTGCCTGGCGGCGGCGGGCGCCCCCGTGGCCGAGTTCGGCCTGCGCCGCGCACAGGGCTTCGCCGGCGGCGTGTGGGCCAGCCGCGCGGCCGTGGTGGGCGGCTGCGCATCCACGTCCAATGTGCTTGCGGGCAAAACCTACGGCCTGCCGGTGTCCGGCACGCATGCGCATTCGTGGGTCATGTCGTTTCCCAGCGAGCTTGAGGCGTTCCGCGCCTACGCGTGCGAGTTCCCGCGCAA
>CALEWN010000259.1 GCA_937925385.1 uncultured Senegalimassilia sp. | reverse complement strand
CTGCAAGTATTTGCTCTTCGAATTCTTCTGATGACGCATCTACGACATGCAATATCAAATCCGATCCGGTGATTTCATCCAAGGTGGATTTAAATGCTTCAACCAGAGTAGTGGGAAGCTTTTGAATGAACCCGACGGTATCGGTCAGCGTTATCTCGCGTCCTTCTGGTAATTCATACTTCCTTGTTGTGGAATCAAGCGTTGCAAACAATTTATCGTAAGAAAGTACGTCGGCTTTCGTCAGTCGATTCAGCAAGCTAGACTTTCCAGCATTGGTATAGCCGGCCAGCGAGACCTTGAACATCCCGCTTTCGTATCTGCTCTCTCTCTGCACGGCACGAACCTCCGCCAAATGCGCAAGTTCGCGTTTAATGCTGGTGATTCGCTTGCGAACCAATCGGCGGTCTACCTCTAGCTGGCTTTCACCTTCGCCGAAACGGCTGCCTACACCACCGCCCATACGGTTTGATGCCAAATGGGACCACATGCCTCGAAGCCTAGGAAGCAAGTATTGGTTCTGTGCAAGGCGAACTTGCAAACGGCCCTCTTTAGTTGTTGCGTGAAGTGCGAAAATGTCCAGAATCAAGGCGGTGCGATCGATCACTTTCAAATCTCGATCTACGGCTTTCTCAAGGTTCGATTGCTGCGAAGGCGTCAGCTCGTCATCGAAAATAATCAGGTCGGCACCAGTCGATCTGCAGAGGCGTGAGATCTCCTCTACCTTTCCGCTTCCCACGAAAGTCCTAGGATTGGGAGATTCAAGCTTTTGAGTGGTAACAGCCACCGTATCTGCTCCGGCAGTGTCCGCCAAACGCTCAAGCTCTGCCAAAGAAGATGAGATATTCCAACGCATTCCAGGACGTTCGACGCCGACAAGCACGGCTTTTTCACGCTTCTCTTCAAACGTCGTTTTCGCGCCTTTGACTAACACCGATTGGTATTCTGACATCGGCAATCCTCTCGGGTGGTTACAAGCTGGTTTTCGTCAAATAGGATGGATTAGTGCCTATGCTTGATAAGTTCCTGCTAAATGAAAACAAGCGCAGGTTCATGCCTGCGCTTATCGATAGTAACATAAGCGATTCAGCTACGAGCAACTACACTTCCACGGTACCTTGGAAAGCTTCCGTTGCAGAACCAGTCATCATGACATGATCATCGGAATCCCAGTTGATGTGGAGCGTACCGCCACGCAGCACTACATCGTTTTCCCTGGATGCACGTCCAGTTAATGCTCCTGCAACGTTAGTAGCACACGCACCGGTGCCGCAAGCAAGCGTCTCACCGCACCCACGCTCAAACACGCGCATTTCAATAGCATTATCACCGACATGAGCAAACTCGACATTGGTTTTCTCGGGGAACGTTGCATGGCTTTCGTAATATGCGCCGATTCGATTCAAATCAAGCGTTGCCAGGCACTTATCACCCGCATTGACGAACAGCTCATCAGGAAGCATGGTGAAGTCATCAATGAAACAAATTGCATGAGGATTGCCCATCGAGACACAGGTAAAGCCAAATTCACCCCATGGAGATGGGATAACCTGTTCTTTCACAAACCCGATGCCTTCATCGGTTTGAGCGTTTGCAGGCAAATCAACCGGAACATCTTGCGGATCAAGCACCGGATGACCCATATCGACAGTTGCAAACGTCAACTTGTCATGTTTGTCAACTTCGAAGCTGATCGGCTTGGGTCCGGCTAACGTGTCAGCTACGAAACGGCCATCGCTGGCAAGTACGTAACCGCGATCGACAAGATACTTTGCAAAGCAACGGACGCCATTGCCGCACATTTGAGCAAGCGTGCCGTCGGCGTTAATGTAATGCATGTACGCTGCGCACTCAGAGCGTTCCGAAGGGCGAACCATAATCACCCCGTCTGCGCCGATACCAAAATGACGATTGCAAAGCAAAGAAACCTGCTGTTGCGTCAATTCGATATCTCGTGAAAAATCATCGATGAAAACGAAATCATTGCCAAGACCATGAAGCTTAACAAAATCCAATTCCATGAGGTATTACGCACGCTCCTTTAAGAAGTTAATATACGCTTTGTAGTTTATCAATCAAAGCCAGGGCTTCGTTTGCGAGTGCTTCGGTATCCCCTGAATCTGCGCA
>CALEWN010000258.1 GCA_937925385.1 uncultured Senegalimassilia sp. | reverse complement strand
TCCAGGGTTGGAAGCGGGCTTAGAAGCGCCGGGAGCCGATTCGGCGCTGTGCGCGGCGGCGGTCCGTTTTGCGGGATGGGCTCGCAAGTAATATGGCTGCCCGCTCGCAGGGGTCCAGGCGCATGACCGATCGGTGCGCTAGGCGGACAAGCCGATGGGCGGCTAGTAGTCCCAGTAATCTTGGATCAGCTCTTGCCTGTTCGCCTTCTGTGCTTTTTTCAGGATATTGTGAACATGCACCTTCACGGTTCCCGGTGCGAGCGACAGCTCTGCTGCGATGTTCTGGTTGTCTTTGCCCAGCAGCACCTGGCGCAAGATCTCGGTTTCGCGGGGCGTGAGCTTATGGGATGCCGCGTACGGCACCAAGTTGTGATCGATATACGTTTCCACTTGCTCGCCTCCTTGCGTGGGAGGTTCGCTGTGGCGCACGGAAAGATACGTCAACGAAGAGCGTAGCGCCACGAACTCGCAGACCAAGGCGAGCAGGTTCTCGGCGAAGTTGCGTTCCGGGAAGAAGCCTAAGGGGACATCGATGTGCCCAGGTCCGACCATCAGCAAGAGGAAAACGTTCTCGGCGACCACAGCTAACAGCAACACCCAAAGCAGCACGTAGAATTTCGGGAAGCGGCTCAATCGCAGCCGTTGCTGCTCGTCGTCGGTAGTGATGTACTTGAACGCCGCGAAAAACAGTATCCAGGCGATGAACACCTCGCGCAGGGAATAGAACACGAACATGTGCACATACCCTTGGGGAAGCAGCAGCGTCACGCCGAGGCTGGCCCCGACGAACAGGTACGCGGGACCGAACCTCACTACAATGGAATCTTCCTCCACGTACGCGCATACCATCAACCAAAACGACATGAGCGTAGCGCAGCCGAAGATGATGGAAAATGCCGGATCGCCGATGAAGAACGCCTCATGGGACACCGCCGGTGATGAGGCCATCACGTAATCGTCGCGGAATACCAGCAAGCAGTCGCAGTAATACATGAGGAAGCCCACGAAGCAGTACAGCTGGACTTTGTTGCGCGAAACCAAATAGGAGGCTAGGCTGCATGCCGAAGTCAAAATCGCTCACACCTGCATGGCGATCGAGTAATAAAACAGGAACATGCTTGAATCCACAGCACATCGCTTTCATTTTGGTTATGGGTCCCAGTCTGAGCGAGCTCAGTATACGCTAAATCTCACAAACAAGGAAACGCCTGATGAAAGGCATATATACCCGGTTTATACCTACGTCTATACCCACGTTTCCTCTGGCGGTATATGCCTAAACCTGGCAATGATGTGGTCAGCCCGAACAAGTCGGGCGCAAGTCGCTCGCAACCTAAGCGAACTGAGCCAAGCAGGGCGCGGAAGTTGCGACAACGCTACACCGGACGGGGTCCGGAACTCCATGAAAGGGGGGTGCATATGTCTACCGAGGCCGCTGCCGTCGACTCCGCAGGCGGGCCCGTGGTGAAGGAGAAGAAGAAGAGGAAGAAGAAGCTTAGTTTCCCGACAGCGTTCACCATCCTGTTCGTCTTGACCATCATCGCGGTTATCGCAACGTGGTTCGTGCCGGCAGGACAGTACGCGAAGCTTCAGTACGTGGCCGATTCCAACGTGCTCACGGTCACAAGCCCGCAAGGTGAGATCAGCGAAGTGCCCGCTACGCAAGACGAGCTCGACCAGCTCGGCGTGCAGATCGACATCGAGCAGTTCACCGGCGGGTCCATCACGAAGGCCATTTCGATCCCGGGCACCTATGAGCAGCTTCAGGCTCAGCCCAAGGGTGCAGCCGACATCACGCAGGCAATGGTATCCGGTACGATCGACGGCGTCGACATCATGGTATTCATCCTGGTGCTCGGCGGTCTGATCGGCGTGGTGAACGCAACCGGAGCGTTCGAATCCGGTCTGATGGCTTTGACGAAAAAGACCAAGGGACATGAGTTCCTGCTCGTGTTCATGGTCGCCCTGCTCATGGTCCTCGGTGGCACCTCGTGCGGCCTTGAAGAGGAGGCTGTGGCCTTCTACCCGATCCTGGTACCGGTATTCCTAGCGCTTGGATACGACTCCATCGTATGCGTCGGCGCTATCTTCCTGGCCGGTTCCATGGGCACTACGTTCTCCACGATCAACCCGTTCAGCGTCGTTATCGCCTCGAACGCGGCGGGCATCAACTTCATGGAGGGCTTCGAGTGGCGCGTCGGCGGCTGCATCGTGGGTGCCATCGTGGTCATCAGCTACCTGTACTGGTACTGCAAAAAGATCAAGGCAAATCCCGAGGCTTCCTATACCTACGAGGATCGGGAGCACTTCGCTCAGCTGTTCAGCGTTGAACGCGGCGAGACCGCCGCTGCCCATGCAGAGGGCTTCAGCCTGCGCAAGAAGGCCATCCTGGTGCTGTTCATCGCCGCCTTCGTCCTGATGGTGTACGGCGTCATGAACCTGCACTGGTGGTTCCCGCAGATGGCCGCCATGTTCCTGGCCATTTCGATCATCATCATGTTCATCTCGGGTACCGACGAGAAGACCGTGGTGAACGCGTTCATCGACGGCGCATCCTCGCTGGTCGGCGTTTCCCTGATCATCGGCCTGGCTCGTGGCATCAAC
>CALEWN010000257.1 GCA_937925385.1 uncultured Senegalimassilia sp. | reverse complement strand
ACGGCATGGTAGTCCGCTTCGCCAAGCTCAAGGTCGCTCGACACGGCGGTCAGCGTGATGGGGCTGTCCGCGAACGCCTGAAAGTCGAACGGGTCGAGCTTTTCCGGCACTTCGTGGAAGGCGAACTCCCTGCCGCAGGCGTTGCCGGTGTGAACGAAGCTTTTCATGGAAAGGTAGCGCGGGTCGTTGCAGTACTTCATATTAAGGAAGCACGTGCGCCCCACTTCGCCCGAAACATAGCAGTAGCCGTTCAGCGCGCCAGCCGACACGCCGATTACCTGGTCGCAGAACAGGTCGTGCTCTAAGAAGTAGTCCAGCACGCCTGCGGTGAATTGGCCGCGCATGGCGCCGCCTTCGAGCACCAGGTTCACGGGCGTGGCCTGCTTTCCCTTCCAGGCGGGTTCGGAGACTGGTTCGGCAGGGGCGGGGCTCGCCTGCTGCGCGCCTTCGGTCGCGCCTGCGCGTTCGGCTTGTGCCGGGGCAGCGCATTCGGGGGCGTTATGCGTATCGAGGGGGAGCGTTTCGTTCATGGGCGTGGCCTTTCTCGTGTTCTGCTCCCAGTATAGCCCGAGCGATCGCCCGCCCTTTCATACTTTCATAGCGTAAACGTTTCGTAACGCCTGCTTTCGGAATGGTACTAAAACAGTAACAAATATGTGACGAACACGTAGAGGCCCTTTCATCTAAGGGCTCGATGGCTACAATGAGGGCAAGAAACAGATAGGGTGGCCGGGTGCAAGGCCCGACCCGCCCGGAGCGACCAAGGAGGTCTCCCATGTCCCAGATCATCTCTTCTTCCCAGTTCGCCTCCGAGGTGGAGGCGGCCGACGTTCCCGTGCTCGTCGATTTCTTCGCCACGTGGTGCGGCCCGTGCAAGATGCTCGCCCCCACGCTCGATCAGGTGGCGGCAGAGGTTGCCGGCCGTGCGAAGGTCGTCAAGGTCGACATCGACGCCAGCCCCGATCTGGCGCAGCGCTTCGGCGTCATGAGCGTGCCCACGCTTGCGGTGTTCAAGGACGGCAAGCTGGTGAACCAGGCCGTGGGCGTGCAGCCCAAGCCGGCCATCATGGGCTTGCTCGGCATGTAACGTTCTTGCCCGGGTCTGGGTCGCATGCGGCCGTGAGGCAATAGGGCAAAGAAGCGTTTTCTCCAACTTGACCTGGCGCACCGTTGCCTAAGGCTAGCAGGTGCCACACCAAACGGTCTCCATAACCGTGTGCTAACATCACGCGCGGAAATCAAGCGAAAGGCGCTGCCCCGTAAGGGACGGCGCCTTCGTTTACGATAGCGGCAAGAAGCCCGCGCATTCGCCGTCTTGCAGGGGGAGGCGCGGGTTGTTTGGTTCGGCGACAGGCATCCCGGCCCTTTTCCGATTCGTCGGTTCAAGGCCCAAGATAGGAGGAAACGCGTGATCACGCGCTCGATGATCCCGGAATACCTGAAGTACATCCTGCCCACCACGCTTACGTTCACGTTGGCAGGGGTTTATGGCATCATCGACGGCATCTTCGTCGGCCATGCCGTCGGCGACGCCGGCCTTGCGGGCATCAACGTGGCCTATCCGCTGGTTTGCTTCATATTGGCGGTGGGAACGGGCCTTGGTATGGGCGGCGGCGTCATCAGCTCCATCGCCCGCGGCAGGGGCGATGCGCAGCGTTCGAAGCGCGTCATCGGCGTCACCCTGTTCATGCTCGTGGTGTCCTCGCTTCCTATTCTGGCGGTGTACTCGCTGTTCGCCGAACAGCTGTGCCGGGCGCTGGGAGGCCAGGGCGAAACCCTTTCGCAGGCCGTTAATTACTTGAAGGTCGTCGCTTTCGGCGCGCCGTTCCAGGTGCTGGTCACCGGTTGCACGCCGCTTATCCGTAACAAGGGCATGGTCGCATTCGCCATGTGCGTGCAGGTTTTCGCG
>CALEWN010000256.1 GCA_937925385.1 uncultured Senegalimassilia sp. | reverse complement strand
CCCTGCCCCCTGTCCCCCGCGCCGCCGGGCGCCGGTGGGCGGGGCGGGGGGGGGGGCGGGGGGGCGGGTTTTTATACGGGCCAACTTGCGCAAAATAAAAAAACGGGGCACCACGATGAGATCTGATTTCGCAAATGATTTCAAGTTCACATCAGGACGTATTGCAACAAATAATTGTGTGAATCACTCTAATATATGTTATAAAAGCTTGAATAGAGCAATGAAGGTCAGTAAAATAATCAGTGTGCAGATTCTGCACAGTCCTCAAATCCAATCGTACATATGTTCGTGTTACGAATCAGACAGGAGCACAAATGGCCAGCAGGGCAAAGGTGCGCGGCGGAGAAAAGCAGCAACAATCTCTGTCGTTAGGCAGGGAAACCGTAGAAGAACTAGAGAAGGAAGCAGAGCGTCGCGGGCTCAACAAGTCGCAACTCGCCGACCTGTTGCTGAACGGCCAGCTGACCCAATCCGCCGACAAGCCAACTATCATCTCCATCATGAGCTATAAGGGCGGCGTCGCAAAGACGACCACGAGCACCTGTCTTGCAGTGTGCCTTTCAGAACTAGGCTACAAGGTTCTGGTTATCGACATGGACGGCCAGGGTAACGTCAGCCAAAGCCTAGGCGTGTATGACCCCCGTTCGGAGGAAGCGTGCATTGCTGACGTCCTGTATCAAGCAACGCCGAGCTCTCCGCGTATGTCGCTGAGCGAAGTTATGCGCACGACCGACTATGAGAACGTTTTTTGCGTACCCTCGAACTTCCGATTCGCGGACGCGGATACTCGATTGAAGGCGGAGATCGCCGGTGGCGTGGACACGCGACTGCTGTACGCGATCGAAGACCATATCGATGAAACCGCCAGAAGCGGGGAGCAAAAGTTCGATTACATCATCATCGACTGCGGCCCGCGCTTGGATATGACAACCACGAACGCCATCGTCGCGCTTGAAGCTGGAAACAACGCTTCGCACATCATCATCCCCATCAAGGTAGACGGCTATGCCATCGCAGGCCTTTCGCAAACGATCGACACGATCAACCGCACAGCAAGGGAGCGCCGTCGCTTACCGCAGCATTGGAAGATTCTGCAGACGATGATCGAGCGAAACACCTCCGCGTACAAATACGGCTGCCAGATGATGAAAGAAGCCATTCCGAACGCCGAGTACTTCAATACGAAGATCGAAAAGAGCACCGTGGTTCCTGAGGCAAGCTTGGCAATGGAGCCCCTCATCAAGTACGACCCCAACAGTAAGCCTGCGATTTCGTATCGACTGCTGGCTCAGGAAATCGAGGAAATGAATGCCTAGGAACAAGCTACAAGCCGCTCTTAAGAACAACGGAGGAGCAATCGCCAACGTGACGCCGCGTTACGAAAAGCTCACCGATGAGCAAATGCGCCTTGCGGCATTCGAAGCCAGGGACAACCAAGAAGGCGCCATCACCGACAAGATGGCTAACAGCAATCGTCGAAATACGCTGCTGGCCGAAATGGGCTTTGACTGGTTCGACATCGACAACCTAAAGCCGAACCCCAACAACAGCTACACCATCACCGACGAGGACGTAAACAACCTAGCTGGCCTGATTTGGAACAGCAAAGAAGTCGAACCGCTGATCCTGCGCGAGACGGAAGACGGCATCCAGATCATTGATGGCGAGCGTCGTTGGCGAGCATGCAAGCTGCTTGCGGAAAAGTATGGCGACGCATGGCGCATGGTTCCGGGCAGGTGCCACAAGCTTGGTGCCGTTTCCGACGAGCAAGCCAATTTCATAATGCATTCGAGCAATATCGGCCAACGAAACATCAAGCCATCGGAACGCGCTCAGGGCTTCAGAGTTCTAGCAGACAAGCTGGTGGAATGGCGCAAGGATGATCCATCCCTTAAGGGCGTTAACACGAAAACGTACCTTGCAGAACACTTTGGAGTGTCTGAGCGAACCGCACAGGTATTGCTGAACATAGCAAGAAACCTGTCGAAAGAGGGAAATGACCTGCTGGATGCAGGAAGCATCACACAATCCCAAGCAGAAGCGTTGTCGAAGCTTACAAGCGTACAGCAAGAGAGCGTCATCAACGCAGTTCACACTGGAGAATTGACTGCAGAAGAGATAACAACCCTTATTGAAGCAGCAAAAACCTCCAAGCAAGAACAGCCAATCGAAAAGCTGGTAACAGCCACGCAAACCAAAACACTCGAGAAAGCAGTTCGGGAACCAAAAGCAGCCAAAGATGTGAACGGCTACCTGAAGACAGCGAGAAATGCTCTTCGACATGCAGAGAACGCAGAAGGAGAGGCAGATTTCAAGCTACTCGGTGAGATCAAGGCCTTAGTACGCTCAATTGAAAAATCACTGGACTAAACGCTCCGTATAGAGATACCTACGAACAGCAATGAAGAAACCTTCCCGAATACGAGTGACAAAAACGCTTGTTGGGAGGGTTTCTGTCATAGATGCCACAAGAACACCCAGAGAAGAAGTAACAAGAATCGATAGATAAGAGGATAACAAGCACTGCTTAAACTCGTATGACAAAAAATTGCATGCAACTAGTACTTTCTTGTTATAACGGGTGATGTTTACCAAGACTGGATGACGTTGATTTTGCTTGTACGAGCTAATGACTGCAGCCACAGTCCTAACCGAGCACATAACCTGTTTCGCTATCGAGGCATACGTATACGAACCTTGGCGGAACAAGGTAACAATGCGAGCGTTTCGTTTCTCGCGCTTTTCTTTGGTTATGCGTTTTGCTTCTTTTCGCAGAACCGATCGTTTTGATTCAAAGAAGTTGACAGCCATCTCCTCTTCAAGCGACATGCCAAGGAGCTCGCGAAGGCGATGAGCACCGATGAGGTAATACCCTTGCTCGCCACGCAGATTAGTCACGGAGTCAACCGATTTGACGATTCCGTCAAGCTCGCTTTGGTTGAGCGGATTGATGAAATCGCTGTTGAAACCTTTCAGTTTTTGCAGGGCAATCTCATGCGGATATACCTGCACGGCCGTGTTGTAGAACACGAACGACATGAGTTCACGATTCCCCTTGCAATCGAAGTTGCGAAGCTTTTGAAGCTCGATGATCTTAGCGAGTCGGCTGTTGAGCATCGGCTGGTAATTCAGAACGGATGCGGTCCTTTTGAATGTGCGCTTGAGATTGTGCTTGCGGTCGGTTTCCGTCAAGTACGTACCTGCAAAGCCGGAAAGCTCTGTCAAGCTGTACAGCGCATCGAAGGAGTAGTTGACAAGAGAGGCGAAACGCCCTGCTTTTGCGTTAAAGGTTCCAGGGATGCGGGAAACGCGGGAAACGTCGAATGTTGCGCGATCGACCGAAATGCCCTTAATGGGGGAGATGACGGAATCGAGCAACGACGCCATGCGTTTCTGCACGCTTTCGAAGAGCTTTACGGATTTGATGTTGACCTGGCCGTTTACATTCACACGGTACGGAATGGACCGAGTGAGAACATAGAACAGCTGCACGCCTCGACCGGAGTCGATGGTCATAGTGGGTTGAGGGAGAATGCCTTCCTCAACGGCCTTTTGGAGCGTGCTGAGCGTTTGGCTCACGATAGCGCGAGTTTGCCGAAGGTCCTGATCGTGGCAATCGAGATCGAAGAACAGGGCATTCAGTTGCCTGACCTGCTCTGATTTACGGCATGCCGAAGTGAACCCGTTGTGGGTCATATAGTAGGCGGACTTCGTGTTGAAGCCCATAGCCGGCAAAGATTCGCTTTTCACTGCGGTGTCCTCCCAGGACCCGCTGGCGTCCGACGAGACCACATAGTAGCTGTTGCGGTCGTCGTGCGTGATAAGCGTGCGGAAAACCTCCCACTCGCTTCCTTGCACGTGGGGGACCGCCGCATCTACTTGCGGTTGAGGCATAATGGCACCCTTCGCGACCTGCGCAAATGCAGTCGCTTTCTAGTCGAATGTATTCCGTTTTCGACAATGAAAAAAAGGGTGCAAAAACAAGAACGCCTTGTGAGCGCATGTTCTAAGTGGTAAAATATCACCTGTGAGTGAGTGGTCGATACTTGATCACTTAGGCAACCCCCTAGTTGGCGCTAGGGGGTTCTTTTTTCTGTTGTCGATGCAAGCGGGAGCTATGTTGGCGCATAGGTATCCACGCTTGTTACTTGCACAGTCTATAACAAGAAACACTTGAATGTCCACATTGTTTTGTTATGAAAACGGGCAAAACGGCTTGATTCGACTATGCGTTGGTGGTTGTTGCAAGCATTAAATCGGTGGGAATAGGCTGCAAATCCCGCTTTTCGCCTGGTGTTATGTGCTGCATTGGCTCCGGAGCCCGAGAAATTGTTGCAACTTGTTTCCGAATGGAAAAATTTTGTTATAGTTTGATGGCCGAACACCGGTTGACGGTGCTCGGTTGCTAGGCTTTAGCGTATGATATGCAGTCAAAGATCGCTGGAGTCTGAGAGGAGCTTTGGGATGGAAGAGATGCGATTAACCGATGAGCGCCTGAATGTGCTCGAGCATCCCCTTATCGCGCATAAGATGTCGATTATGCGCGATGCATCCACGTCTCCTTCCCAGTTTCGCCAGCTTGTGCACGAAGTTGCCATGCTGGAGGTATATGAGGCGTCGTGCGATTTGCCGACGGAGCTCGTCGAGGTGGATACCCCATTGAAACGTACGGTCGGGAAACGGATTGCGGGCGAGAATCTTGCCGTGGTTCCGATCCTGCGTGCGGGCATGGGCATGCTGGACGGGGTTCTTTCCGCTATACCCTCCGCTGCAGTGGGGGTTCTTGGCATGGAGCGCGATGAGCAGACGCATCAGCCGCACGAGTATTACGCGAAGATGCCGAGGGGCATTGCCGGCAGGACGGTATTTTTGATCGATCCCATGTTGGCTACGGGCGGCAGTGCGCTTTCAGCTATCCATTATCTGCGTGAGCAGGGCGTTCGCGACATTCGGTTCCTGGTGCTGGTGGCTGCCCCCGAAGGGGTTCGCGCCGTTTTGCAGGGGGATCCGGATGCCCGCATTTGGACGTGCGCGCTGGATGACGGGCTGAACGATCGGGCGTATATCCTTCCCGGCCTGGGCGATGCGGGTGACCGCATCTTCGGCACTTTGTAGGGGGCGTTATGGAAAGCGCGCAACGACCCATTAGCATTGACGAGATTGCCACGAAGGCGATGGGGGCATCGCGGCCGGTCATCGGCATCGTGCCGACATATGACCCCAACGAGGGCATTCTTCGTATGAATAACCATTATGCGCAGGCCATCGTTGCTGCGGGAGGGGCGCCGCTGATCGTCCCGTTCACCAGCGATGTCAGCGTGTACGAGTCGCTGCTGCCGCGCATCGACGGATTCGTGCTGTCGGGCGGCCAGGATATCAGTCCTGTGCGCTACGGCGGCGATATCACCTATGGCAAGCTTTCCGAGCTGACGCCCGAGCGCGAGGAAGTGGAGTATTTGCTGCTCAGCTACGCGTATCAGTTCGATTATCCGTTGCTGGGCATCTGCCGTGGCATGCAGATGATCAACGTGTTCTTCGGGGGCACGTTGTACCTGGATTTGGAAGAGCAGTTCGACGGCATGTGCGCCGCCGACGATGTGCCTGTGCCGTTGGAGGGCGTGCAGACGCAAGCCGGTGGGCGCGTGAACCATTGGCAAACAAAGGAATACGGGCATCCCACCCATACGGTTTCGATCATGCGCTCAAGCAAGCTCGGGGAGATCTTGGGTTGCGATTCCGCTGCGGTGAATTCCATGCACCATCAGGGCGTTCGTGCGCTGCCTCCTAATTTGGCGGCTGCCGCATATGGGCCTGATGGCCTGGTGGAAGGTGTGGAGGCGAAGGATTGCCGCTTCCTTGTGGGCGTGCAATGGCATCCCGAGTATTTCGTGGAGGACGGTGGGCATATGGCGCCGCTGTTCCGTGCCTTGATCGACGAGGCGCGGCAGATGCGCTGTCGCGAAGGGCGTTGCCACGATTGCCTGCGCATCGATCGCGAAGAGTGCGACCCGAATGCCGTGTGGCCTGCGGTCAAGTTCGCTGACTATATCTAGCTTGATGGTTGGGTCGTTCGGGATCGTGGGCTTCGCGATGGTAGGTTATTTGAAGGAGTAATCCCAGGTGAATGGCGAAAAACAAGAGCATGTGCTGGTTGCGATGAGCGGCGGGGTGGACAGCTCGGTGGCGGCGCTGCTGCTTCGCGATGCTGGCTATGATGCCACGGGCGTCACCATGAAGCTGTTCGACAACGAGGTTGCCGGCGCCGGGGGCGCGTGCGTGGTGGGCGAGAGCACCTGCTGCAGCCAAAGCGATGTGGAGGACGCCCGCCAGGTGGCGTTCGGGTTGGGGCTTGAGCACTTCACGTTCAACTTCACAGGAACGTTCGGTTGCGAGGTGATCGATCGATTCTGCGATGCGTACCTGCACGGCCGCACGCCGAACCCGTGCATCGACTGCAACAGGTACCTGAAGTTCGCCGCCTTGCAGCGCCGCCGTGCGCAACTTGGCTTCGACTATGTGGCGACCGGCCATTATGCGCGTCGGGCGTTCAACGAGCGAACGGGCCGCTTCGAGCTTCGCCGCGGGCTTGACGAGGCGAAGGACCAAAGCTATGTGCTTTATCACCTCACGCAAGATGACCTGGCGCATATGCTGTTCCCACTGGGAGAGCTGACAAAACCGCAGGTGAGGGAGCTGGCGGAGAAGCATTCGTTCGGAAACGCCCATAAGGCGGAAAGCCAGGACATCTGCTTCGTGCCCGATGGCGATTATGCGTCGTTCATTGCGCGGTACATGGGGTTTGGGGAAGATGCCGCGTTCGATGGCGGGGATGGTCCGGCGGTTCCTGCGGCGTTTGAGCCTGGGGATATCGTTGATGTCGACGGCAAGGTGCTTGGGCGGCATGGCGGGTTGGTTCATTACACGATCGGACAGCGCAAGGGCATCGGCATCGCCGCGCCCGAGCCGTTGTACGTGGTGGGCAAAGATGCCGCCGAGAACGTGCTGGTGGTGGGCCCGCGAAGCGAGTTGGGCGTGCGCGAGGTGCGCGCAGGGGACGTGAACCTGATCTCGGTGGCGGCGATTGATAAGCCGTTGCGCGTTACGGCGAAAACCCATTACCGCCAACGAGCGCAGGCTGCCGAGGCGGTTATGGAGGGCGATCAGCTGGTGGTTCGCTTCGATGAGCCGGTTGCTCGTCCGGCGGCGGGGCAGTCGCTGGTGATTTACGATGGCGATGCCGTTGTGGGCGGCGGAACGATCGAGGCAAGCGGATAGGTTGTCCAGATAACGGTTTACCTGGGATTTTAAATAGAAAGGCTGCAGCGGGGGAGCGGTTGAGCCGGGTTCCGCAGCTGGGGCATCTTCGGGCGCTTCGGCGGGTTGCTTGTGCGGGAACGTAGGGCAGCTTGGCACGCTGCGAAGAGAAAGGGACCGACTCTGCAGCGTGCGAGCCGGTCCCTTTTGCGAGATGCCGGGGGTGTAGCGTTCGCTACTTCACGATGCGGACGCGGTGGACGCCTTCGATGGCCGTGAGCTTGGCGACAAGCTCGTCGGTTGCGGGGGCGTTGAGGTCGAGCATGGTGTAGGCGGCGTTGCCGCGGGCCTTGTTCGTGAGGTTGTCGATGTTCGCGCCCACTTCGCCGAACACGCCGGTGATCTGACTGAGCATGTCGGGCACGTTGGCATGGAGCACGGCGACGCGGCCGCCCTGCGCGGGGGCGGGGCCCATGTCGCAGGCGGGGTAGTTCACCGAGTTCTTGATGTTGCCGTTCTCCAGGTAATCCTTCATCTGCAGCGTTGCCATGATGGCGCAGTTGTCCTCGGCCTCCGCGGTGCTGGCGCCGAGGTGCGGCAGAACGATGGTGTTTTGCATGGCCATGACCTCGGGCGTTGCGAAGTCGGTGACGTAGGTGGCCACGCGGCCGGCCTCGAGGGCCTCGGCCATGGCGGTGTTGTCGACCAGGGTGTCGCGGCTGAAGTTCATGACGGCGCAGCCGGGTTTTGCGACCTCGAGCTCATGCGCGCCGCTCATGCCCAGGTCGATAGCGGCGTTGGCCACCAGCGCGCCGATGGCGCCCAGGCCGATGACGCCGAGCGTCTTGCCGGAGATCTCCTGGCCGGCGAAGGCCTTCTTCGCCTTCTCGGCGTCCTTGCCGATGGTGGGGGAGTCGGCATGCTCGCGGCACCAGGCGGCGCCGGGCAGGATACCGCGGCTTGCCAGCAGCATGCCGCACAGGACGAGCTCCTTCACGGCGTTCGCGTTGGCGCCGGGGGTGTTGAACACGACGATGCCGGCTTCGGCGCACTTGTCGAGCGGGATGTTGTTCACGCCTGCGCCGGCGCGGGCGACGGCGAGCAGGCCTTCGGGCAGGTCCATGTCGTGCATGGCGGCGCTGCGCACGAGCACGCCGGAAGCTTGCGCGATGTCGTCGGTGAGCTGGTAGTCGGATCCGAGCAGGTCGGTTCCCTTGGCGGAGATGTTGTTCAAGCAGTTGATGTAGCGCATGAAGCCCCCTTTGGCGTGTGCGGTTGCGGTTTGCGAACTAAATCTAGCTATATGGTGGGTTTGCTTTTGGGCGAAGTCAACGATGCGGCGGCAGCCGGGCGTTTTGGGGCGGGTTTGGCGGCAGGTTGCAGGACCGATTGCGGCTCGGTGAGCGGTGGCTCTTTCGAAGATGACGGGTTGTTTACTGGTGGCTTGCACCTTTGGCGGGCCTGCCGAGGTGTGCCATAATGACCAGTTGGGGGAAAGAAAGGGGAAGAAGGCAGCATGTTTCGTTTGGACTCGTCGCGGTCGGCAGATTGCGATCGCGTGCTAACGCAGGGGACGGCCGCCGCGGTCAATGCCCCCGATAGCGTCGGGGCTTCGCTTAAGGCGGCGGATGATGCGGCTTTATGCGACGCCGCGAAATCCGAGGCGATCAAGCTGGATCTGTATCATCTGGTGTGGATTTTCGCGGTGTGCAGTGTGCTAGGGCTGATCGGTGAGACGGTGGTCAGCTATTTCGTTGATGGCCGATGGGAGAACCGCGCCGGGTTCTTGTGGGGGCCTTTCAGCCCGATCTACGGCGTCGGCGGCGTGCTGATGACGTTGGCGCTCGCTCGCTTGTCGGATGCGCGCGGCGGCGTGCTGTTCGGCGTGGCGGCTGTTGTCGGGGCTGCGTTCGAGTGGTTCGCCGGATGGTTCTGGGAGAACGCGTTCGGCATTGTGGCCTGGGATTATTCTTCGCAGCCGTTTAATCTGGGCGGGCATACGTGTTTGGGTATCGCGCTTGTGTGGGGCGCTGCCGGCGTGGCGTGGGTGAAGCTGGCGCTGCCGGTGATGCAGCGCGCCGCCGATACGGTCCCCGCTGCATGGCGTGCGCCGCTGGCCTGGGGGTTGCTGGCGTTTTTCCTGGTGGATACGGCGGTGACGTTTGCGGCGTTCGATTGCTGGATGAACCGCTTGGCCGGGGCCGAGCCCGCCGATGCTGTGCAGCGCCTCTTCGCCGCGCATTACGGCAACGATGTGATGGCGAACCGTTTTCAGACGATGTCGATGTACCCGTGCTTGGCAGGTTTCCGCGGATGACGACATGCCCGTGACGGCCGCGTAGCGCTTGGGAAGGGCCTTCGAGGTTGCCTATACGTCAACATGCCCGACGTGCTCGATGCGCGTCGGGCATGTTTGTTCTCGGGCGGGTTTTGCTATCGGTCGTTCATGCCGGCGATGCGCAGCGTGGCGCGGACCCGCTCGAGCACGGCTTCGTGGGGAATGCCTTGGGCGATTCCGATCTGCCTCACAAGGAAATCCGAGTTGTTTTTCGCGAACGAGAGGAAGAACTCGGGGGGTACTTCGCCGCTTCCGCGGAGGGCGCCGTAGGCGATGATGCCGATGACGCCGCTGGTGCTGTATTCGATGATCATGCGCGTGCTCGGGGAAAGCTCTTCGCCTTCGTCGCATAGGATCGCCTTCCAAGTGCCGAACATGAGACATTTGATCTTAATGGAGAACGAGTCCATGCCGCCTTGCTTGATGAGCAGGGCGATTCTGTCCATGTCCTGCTTGATGAACGCTTCGAAGCCATTGGCGGTCGACGATCCCGCAACGAGGCTGAGTATGTTCTGCAAGATGGACCCGTTGCCGAGGACCTCGTCCTCGATGGCGCGGTCGATGAGGTCGTCCATGCTTTTGAAATGGTAGTAGAACGTGCCGCGGTTGAGTTCGGCCTGCTCGGCGACCATGCCGACGGTGATGTTGGCGAGTCGATGATGCTCGAGCAGGACCCAGAATGCGTTTGCTAAGCGTATATCGGCGGTGCCGTGTTCGCTTTTCCTCGGTCGTGCCATGGCTACTCCTGGTCCTCGGCGCCGGTGCTTTCGGCGTTTTGCGTGGGCTGGTGCTGTGCCTTCGCGTTCATGATGAGCATTTGCAGGCGGTTCTCGATGTTGGCGAAGCTGACATCGGGGTCGTAGTCGAGCGGCAGGATGTTCGCGTCGGGGTAGCGCGCCTTGAGCTGCTTGACGATGCCTCGTCCGACCACGTGGTTCGGCAGGCAGCCGAACGGTTGCAGGATGACGAACGCGCGGCAGCCGCGTGCGGCATGGTGCAGAACCTCGGCGGGGATGAGCACGCCTTCGCCGGCGTCGAACGTGTGATGGATGATGGGGTCGGATGCGCGAACAAGCTCGGGCATGCGGCATGCGGGCTCGTAGAGCGGATGAGCCTTCGCGATGCCGTCGCAGGTGTCGTGCGCGATTTCGAACAGCCGGTTCGCCACGCGGTTGAACGCTTTGGTGGCGAGGGGCTGCGAGACGCGGAATTCGCGCGCCTGCGCATCTTGGTAGAAATAGGTTTTGCGGATGACGTCGGTCATGCGTGCCTCGATGATCTCCAGGCCGTTCGATTCAAGGTAGCGCTCGATGTCATGGTTGGCGCCGGGGTGAAAGTTCAGCAGGTATTCGCCCACGATGAGCACTTGCGGGCGTGGGCTCGAGCGGTCGTAGCGAACGGTGCCCATGACGGCTATGGCCTGCTTGAAGCCCGCGATCGCGCCGCGGACGCCGTGCTTGCGTATGCCCGCCATGACGCATTTGATGGCCTGGTCGAACGCCTTGTCGGCGCTGCCGGGCTCAAGCTCGTAGGGACGCATCTTGCGCAGCAGGTCCTCGAGTGCGTCGATCATGGGCAGGCCGAACGCGACGCGGATGGCGCTGCCGAGCGACATCTTGAAACCCGGGTGCATGTTGTGGGAGTCCTTGTCATCGTTGGTGATGATGGGGACGTAGCCGTAGCCGGCGTCGTCGAGCGCCTTTCGCAAAAGCGCCGCGTAGTGCGTCAGGCGGCAGTCGCCGATGTATTTGCCGGTGCCGATGGCAACGGTGTGCGGGTCCCATTCGCCGCTGTCGAGCGCGGCGAGGGCTTCGCCGATGGTCATTTGCGCAGGGAAGCAGATGTCGTTATGGACGTATCGTTTTCCCAGCTCGATGGCTCGTTCCCGACCGATGTCAAGCGAGACGGCCTGCGCGCCCTGGCGGGCGAACGACGCCGACATGAGCAGGGAGAACGCGTGCGAGGTGTTCGGCACGAGGATGGTCTTGATGCGCCGGTCGGCCTTGACGTACTTGACGGGGTAGGGGTCGGGCAGCGGGTGGCGGGCGGCGGTTGCCGGGAGGCAGGCGGACGCGCTTTCGTCTGCGGCGCGCTCGATGGCGGCTTGGCGCGCACGGCGCTCGTCGACGGTCTCGATGAACGAGCGCACGCGGATGCGCAACGGCCCGGCGACGTCGGATTCATCGAGCTTGAGGATGAGCGGCTGCTTGCTTGAGCGCTCCTTCATAAGGCGGCAGATCTCGTCGGAGAGATAGGCGTCGTGGCCGCAGCCGAAGCTGACGAGTTGCACGTACTCGAGCGCGGGGGAGTCGGCGGCGATGATGGCGCTGGCGAGCATGCGCTGGTGGAAGTTGTTCACGATGTCGATGCGGCTTGCCGACAGGTCGACGTTCGCGATGCCGGGGACGGCGTCGGGCGGCAGCACGGAATGCCCCATGTCGGAGAGCATTTTGGGCAGGTCGTGGTTGACGAGCGGGTCGTTGTGGTAGGGGCGGCTGGCAAGCACGATGGCGTAGCTTCCGGCGCTGCGAGCGGATTCGATGGCGTGCGCGCCGGCCTCGGTCAGCAGCGCTTTGAACGCGCGTTGAGCTTTATCGGCCTGCTTGATGGCGCGCATGGCCTGGTCGGAGGGGATGCCGAACGTGCTTTCCAGGTAATCCATGAGCTGGCGGTCGCGGTCCTCGGTGGAGTACCAATGGAACAGCGGGTCGTCGAAGGGGATGCCCCAGTGTTCGGCGGGGTTGTCGGAGCTTTTCACCACCATGGGATAGCCCTTCACCACGGCGCACATGGATATGCTGGTGGATGCCGTGCTCTCGCTGGGCACGGTGGTGATGATGGGCATGAAGATGCGGTCGACGCCGGCGTGCGCGAGCTCGTGGATGTGCCCGTGCACGAGCTTCGCGGGGAAGCAGATGGTGTCGGATGCGACCTGGGGCAGCCCTTCTTCGAACATGGCGCGCGTGGACGGACGGGAAAGGCGGATGGTGAAACCGAGCGAGCGCAGCAGCACGTTCCAGAACGGCATGGTGTCCCAGAACGCTAGAACGCGCGGGATGCCGATGGTGATGCCGCGGTCGGGCGCGATTTGCTCGATGGGCCAGTCCTGGAAGAGGAGCTTTTGGCGCGCCTCGAAGAGGTTTTCGCCTGCTTTTGACTGCTCGTTGGCGGCTTTGAGCGCCGAACGCGTGGCGGGGTCTTTCGGGTCGCCGACGATCTCGCCGCGCGGGCAGCGATTGCCCGTGACGAAGGTGGTGCCGTCCGCGAAGGCGATGACGGTGCGGTTGCAGCGGTTGGCGCAAAACGGGCAGGCGACGTTGGCGTGCTGCCGGTAGGAAAGCGCACCGAGCGCATCGAAGCCGATGAACGTGCTGGATGCGGGGGCCGGCGTGTGGGAATCGTCCTTGCGCGTCGATTGTTTCGCCTGCTCGTCGGTTTGTTTCGTCATGTGTTCGCGCGTGAGCAGCGCGACGCCGATGGCGCCCATGAGCCCGGGGTAGGGCGCGCGCGTGACGGGGCGGCCGATGTGCTGCTCGAGGGCGCAGAGCACCGCGTCGTTGCGGAACGTGCCGCCTTGCACCACGATGTGGCGGCCGAGGCTGCCGAGGTTGGGCACGCGAACGACCTTCGTGAACACGTTCGCGATGATCGAACGGCACAGGCCCGCCATGATGTCGGCGGGCGTACGGCCGTTTTTCTGCTCGCTGACGATGCTCGAGTTCATGAACACGGTGCAGCGGCTGCCGAGCACGGCGGGTTGTTCGCTGGTAAACGCCGAATCGGCGATCTGGGACGTGGGGATGCCGAGCGTTTGCGCGAAGTTCTCGAGGAACGATCCGCAGCCGCTCGAGCAGGCTTCGTTCACCACGATGTTGCCGATGACGCCGTCGGAAAGCCAGATGGCCTTCATATCCTGGCCGCCGATGTCGAGGATGAAGCTGGCGTCGGGCACGTAGCGGGTGGCGGCGTGGGCGTGAGCCACCGTTTCGACCGTGTGATAGTCGGCGTGCAGGGCGCGGTGGAACAGCAGCTCGCCGTAGCCGGTGGTGCCGACGCCGGCGATGTCGAGCGCGACGCCGGCGGAGGCGTATTCGCCGTGCAGGTCGATGAGCGCGCGGCGGGCGACTTGGAGCGGGTCGCCCTCGTTGTTGGCGTAGAAGCTGTCGATGAGCTGGCCGTCGTCGGCGACGAGGGCCAGCTTGGTGGTGGTGCTGCCCGAATCGATGCCGAGCCAGGCGCGAAGCCGCCCGTTGCGCGTGTGCGTTTTCGCGGCGGCGCTTTCAGGGCCGTGCGGCTCCTCGGGCAGCCGGTTGCGTCGCGTGAAGGCTTCGTGCTCGGCAGCGGTTTCGAAGAAGGGCGTGCCGGGGGCGTGGTCATCATCGGTGCTGGTGAAGCCGACGAGCGATTGCTCGGCAGCGGCGGGGTCGATGGTCGCGGGCGCGTCGGCGAACATGCCGGATAGCGATAGCGCGGCGCCGCGGGCGACCATGGTCTCGGGATGCTCGGGGACGATGGCCTGGTCGTCGGCGAGGCTGAGACGCTCCTTGAAGACGTTGACGAGCACAGGGTTGAACGTGAGCGGGCCGCCTTCGAAGATGACGGGCGGGTTCACATCGATGCCTTGCGCAAGGCCGCCGAGCGTTTGCTTCGCGATGGCATGGAAGGCGGACAAGGCCAGGTCATCGCGCGATGCCCCCTGGTTGAGCAGCGGCTGGATGTCGGTTTTGGCGTATACGCCGCAGCGACCGGAGATGTCGTAGACCGTGCGTCCGCGGCAGGCGGCGGCGTCGAACTGCTCGATGGGCAGGTTGAGCACTGAGGCGATCTCGTCGATGAAGGCGCCCGTGCCACCGGCGCAGCTGCCGTTCATGCGCATATCTGCGACGTCGAGCGCGCCGGTGGTTTCGTTGGCGCGGAAGAAGATCATCTTGGCGTCCTGGCCGCCAAGCTCGATGGCGCAGCGCGTGCGCGGGTAGAGCGCCTGGACGGCGCAGGCGTTGGCGACAACCTCCTGCACGAACGGCACGCCGAGCTTGTCGGCGATAGGTGCCGCGCCGGAGCCGGTGAGCGCAAGCCTGATGCTGGCTCGCGGGAATAGCCGCGCGAGTGAGTTGAGCGCCGCGCGGACGCTTTCGGCCTGGCGCGCGCCGTGTCGCTCGTACGACGTGTGCAGCAGGTTGCGCGAGTGCGCGTCGAGCGCGCAGATCTTCGTTGTTGTCGAGCCGACGTCGATCCCGACGTCGACGGCGGATACGTTTCCCATCGTTGTTCCTCAGGTAGTGCAAGGTGGCGCGGCGGGCTTCGCACTTGGCATGCGGAGCACGTCGCGAATGCGTTTCGTTCGATTCCCATGGTAGTTTATCCAACAAGGTGTTGGGAAAAAAGCGACAAGATATCGGTTTTGTCACGATTGTCGGGTTTGTTTTCGGGTGCCGAGCCTGCTGGACGTGACAGTTTCGCCTGGTCTTCCCGCATTCTCCGTCTGCAATACCTATGAAGGGTTGGGCGGGTGAAACGGGATAGTTGACAAGGGTGCTAGAATTATCAGCTGGTATTTGCTGTAATTCGAAGGGACGTGCTATGTCAGGGCATTCTAAGTGGGCAACCACGAAACATCGCAAGGCTGCGCAGGACGCTAAGCGCTCCGCGTTGTTCTCCAAGCTGTCGCGCAACATCACCGTTGCTGCCAAGGAGGGTGGCGACCCGAACCCCGACAACAACGCGTCGCTGGCCGCCGCAATCGAGAAGGCCAAGGGCTACTCCCTGCCCAAGGACAAGATCAAGACCGCTATCGACAAGGCCTTCGGTTCCGGCAAGGACGCCGCGAACTACGAGACCGTCGTGTACGAGGGCTACGGCCCCTGCGGCGTGGCCATCCTCTGCGAGGCGCTGACCGATAACCGCAACCGCACCGCTGCCGATGTGCGCGCCGCGTTCACCCATGCAGGCGGCAACCTGGGCACCTCCGGTTCCGTTTCCTACATGTTCGAGCGCAAGGGCCAGATCATGGTCTCCAAGGAGATCGAGACGGGCGACAAGAAGCATCCCATGGGCCCGAACGGCGCCGCTGCCGATGAGGAAGAGTTCGAGATGGCCGTCATCGAGGCCGGTGGCGACGATTACGAGGACGCCGACGAGGAGTGGATCGTCTACACCCAGCCGTCCGACCTTATGGCCGTGAAGAAGGCCCTGGAAGAGCAGGGCGTGCAGGTCAAGGGCGCCGAGATGACCATGGAGGCCACCACGCCTGCAACCGTCACCGCCAACGACGCCAAGAAGGTCATGCGCCTGGTGGACAAGCTGGAAGAGCTTGAGGACCTGCAGAACGTGTACCACACCATGGATATCACCGAGGAGATCGCGGCCGCTCTGGACGAGTAAGCGCGCGGAATATCCTTCGCGAACGAAAGGCCTCCCGAAAGGGGGGCCTTTTTGCGCGTTGGGGCCTTGCGTCGGGCGGATGGTTTTGGAAAGAGGCGGGGGAGGGAAAATCGTTGGGGGAATGCGAACATCCGTGTGGTAGTATGTCCACGAACAAATGTTTGAACGGATAAGGCGGGCGGATGACGGAACCTCGAACGATCTTAGGTATAGACCCGGGTTTGGCGAACACGGGCTGGGGCGTGGTGCGGCAGGATGGCCCGCGTATGGAATGCGTGGCGTACGGGTGCGTATCCACGCCTGCAGGCGTGGAGCTTTCGCAGCGCTTGGCGAAGATCCACGAGCAGATCTCGGCCGTGATCTGCCGATTCGAACCTGCGTGCCTGGGAATCGAGACTGTGTGGTTCGGCCAGAACATCACGGCCGCCTTCGCCACGGGCCAGGCTCGAGGCGCGGCGCTGGTGGCATGCGCCCAGCATGGGCTTTCGGTCGGCGAGTTCACGCCACGGCAGATCAAGATGGCCGTGGTGGGCACCGGCTCGGCCGATAAGGCGCAGGTGCAGTATATGGTGAAGAAGCTGCTGAACCTGCAGGTGGAACCGAAGCCCGACCATGCTTCGGACGCGCTTGCGGCTGCGATCTGCTATACCACCCACGAGGGGTTCGGAGGAGTCGGCGGCGCTAATGCGTTGGCGAAGTTGGAGGCGCGCGGCCGCGTGATGGCGGGTGCGAGAACGGGCGGCGCCGCCGGCGCGGCGGCGCGTAAGATCTTGGAGGAAGGTGCGCGATGATCGCATTTCTGAAAGGCGTGCTGGCGGGCAAGACCGCCGCGTGCGCGTATATCGATGTGCAGGGCGTCGGCTATGCCGTCGGCATGTCGCAGGGTGCGCTTTCGAAGCTGCCGGCAGTGGGCGAGCCCGTGCAGGTGCACACCTATCTGCAGGTGTCCGATAACGGAATCGCGCTGTACGGGTTTTTGACGCTTGAGGAGAAGGCGCTGTTCGAGCGTCTGATCGGGGTCAGCGGCGTGGGACCGAAGGTTGCCCTGGCGGCTTTGTCCTCGTTCACGCCCGAAGCTTTGGTGGCGGCCGTGCAGGCGCAGGATGTGGCCGCGGTGCAGAAGATCCCGGGCGTGGGCAAGAAAACGGCATCGCGCATCATCCTGGAGCTGAAAGGTTCGTTCGATCAGGGGCTGGCAAGCTTGTTCGATGCTTCGGGCGCGCCTGCTTCGGTGGCTGCCGCTGCGGCCGAACGCCTGAAGGGCGCACGTGAGGCGTTGCTGGCGCTGGGCTTTGCCTCTGCAGAGGCAGATGTTGCGTTAAAGGGCGCGCCCGAAGGCGCGGATGAGAACGCGCTGATAAAATACGCCTTGAAACGTTTGGGTAAATAACGGGGCAAATGGATAACGGAGCTTGAGCTTTGGCTGATGGAGTGAAAATAGAGGGAATGGTGTTCGAGGCGGGCTTCGGTTTTGGCGGCGATTCGCCGTCGATGGTCCCTGCTGGGCCGACCGATCCCTCGCAGCGAGCGGTCACGCCGGACTTGACCGAAGATGACCTTGCGCGCAGCAACGTGGATAGCTTCGGCGACGACATCGGCAGAACGACGAACTGGATCACCTCGATGTTTGACGTGCAGGCGCAATTCTCGCCGGACAGCGAGGAATACAAGGTGCTGGATTATAGGATTAGGTGCGGTCAACTTTTCCAACAGAATGCGATTGACTCCAGTCGCCCCGCATGGTGACATGCGGTGCTAAAACACGGTGAACCGGCAAATGCCGG
>CALEWN010000255.1 GCA_937925385.1 uncultured Senegalimassilia sp. | reverse complement strand
TCCAAAACCGGTGAGCGTATCACGAGCAAGATCGAGCATCTCCTGGTAGGCGATTTCACGGAAAGCTTCCATGCGCTCCTGATCGCTCACGCTCTCCCACTTATTGCCATCTCGATCAATGATGCCCTGGGCAATGTCTTTTACATACCCACCGCCGTAGCACTTCTCAGGCATCTCGACATCGTGTCCGAGCAGCTGCATATAGCGAACGGAAACGGAATTGCCGAACACATCCATCTGAACGCCATGGTCGTTGATGTAGTATTCCTCGGAAACCTGGTAACCTGCATGGCGCATCACGCGAGCGATAGCGTCACCGAGCGTTGCCCAGCGGCCATGACCGACATGCATCGGGCCCGTCGGGTTAGCGGACACGTATTCAAGGTTGACGTTGTGAGGAACATCATCGGGCAACGTACCCTTGCCGAAATCGAAGCGCTCAGCACGAACACGAGCTGCAACCGACTGGAAGGCGGACGGCGCCAATTTGATGTTGATGAAACCAGGACCGGCAATCTCAACAGAGGCGATCATGTTGTTTTCCGGAAGATGATCAACGATGATCTGCGCGATCTCGCGCGGATTTTTGTGGGCCAGCTTTGCCGTACGCATGGCAACGGTCGAAGCCCAATCGCCATTGGACAGGTCGCGAGGACGCTCAAGTGCCGGAGCAGGACGCTCGGCCAGCTCCAGCGTCGCGTCTTCACAAGCAGCGGCGATAGAAGCCGCAATGAGGTTTTCCAATTCTTCGCGAATTTGCATTGTGATAAAACTTCCTTAAGCTAGCACCGAATACATAGTTCACCATCTTACCATGCTTGTCGCAAGAAACCGATAAACGGTCACTATGCAACATCGGTAAACCGAAAACCAAAAGCTCCCCCGCATATGCGAGGGAGCTTTCGGGCCTTGCCCAAAGATCAAATCTTGAACAAAGGCAAAGGCTTTAGGAGGTGCGACAGCGCATGCGCACGCACTGTCGCGAGTAAGCTTGTGCTGGTTATCATTCGCAACCATAGGGCGAAGATAACCAAACGGATTGAAAACAGCCTGGTCATGATCCTGCATCCGTTTTAGGCGGGTCAGGGACGAATAACCTAAGCGATTTTCAATGTCTGCTGTACCGAAAACGCTACATCGCGATTCCAGAGAGACACAGCAAACACCACCGTACAACCGATTAAGCGGTGATGACGGTGCCCGTCTTGCCCTCGAGGCCGGCAGCGGCGCACTCGAGGGAGGTGATGAGAGCCTTGCCCTTCGGGAAAGCCTCGACGTACTCGATGCAGGCCTCGACCTTGGGCAGCATGGAGCCGGGGGCGAACTGGCCCTGGGCGATGTACTCGCGAGCCTCGGCCACGGTCATCGTGGACAGCTCTTCCTGGTCGGGCTTGTTAAAGTTGATGCAGACCTTCTCGACGGCGGTCAGGATGACCAGCATGTCGGCGCCGAAGTCGGCGGCCAGCTTAGCGGAGGAGCGGTCCTTGTCGATGACGGCGGGAACGCCCTCGTAGCCCTTGTCGGTCTCGAAGACCGGCACGCCGCCGCCACCGGTGGACACGACGATGTAGCCGTTGTCCATGAGGTCCTTCACGGCGTCGAACTCGACGATGCGCTCGGGCTTCGGGGAGGCGACGACCTGGCGCCAACCGCGGCCGGCGTCCTCCTTGAAGGTCCAGCCGGTCTCAGCGGCCTTGGCCTTGGCCTCTTCTTCGGTCATGAAGGCGCCGACGGGCTTGGTGGGGTTCTGGAACGCCGGATCCTCGGGGTTCACGACGGTCTGGGTGATGACGTTGGCGACGGAGCGGTCGATGCCGCGGGCCTTCAGGTCGTTCAGGATCGCCTGGGACAGCTGGTAGCCGATGTAGCCCTGGGACATTGCGCCGGCCTCGGGGAAAGGCATCTCCGGGGTCTTGCCGTCGTTGGCGGCGGCGTAGGCGAAAGCGTTGTTGATCATGCCGACCTGGGGGCCGTTGCCGTGGGACACGACGACGTTCACGCCATCGGCGATCATGTCGACGATGTGCTTTGCGGTGTTCTTCACCAGCTCGAGCTGCTCCTGCGGGCTGTTGCCGAGAGCGTTGCCGCCGAGGGCGATGACTACGGAAGGACCTTCACCTTTTGCGTAGGGCATGATTGCCTCCTTTTTGGGAATAAAAAAGCCAACCCATTGAAATGGGACGAAAAATCGTCATAGGTTGGCAAGGGATTTCGATGCAATTCGTTGCGCCGCCACTGGGGCGGCGCAACGGTGAGTGTAGAACCTAGAGACTTAGCTCAGGGTTGCGTACATGACAGCCTTGATGGTGTGCATGCGGTTCTCGGCCTCGTCGAAGACCTTGGACTGCTTGGACTCGAAGACGTCGTCAGCAACTTCCATCTCGGTGATGCCGAACTGCTCGGCCTTCTGAGCACCGATGGTGGTGTTGGTGTCATGGAAGCTGGGCAGGCAGTGCAGGAAGATAGCGTCCTCCTTAGCGTAGCCCATGACCTCCTTGGTCACGCGGTACGGCTCGAGGTTCTTGATGCGCTCGCCCCAGACCTCGTCGGGCTCGCCCATGGACACCCACACGTCAGCGTAGATGACGTCGGCGCCGGTGCAGCCTTCCTTCACGTCAGCGGTCAGCTTGACGGTGGCACCATGCTCAGCGGCGATGGCACGGCACTCCTCGACCAGCTCGGCCTCAGGCCAGTTGGTCTCGGGGGCGCAAGCGACGAAGTTCATGCCGAGCTTGGCGCAAACGACCATCATGGAACGGGCAACGTTGTTGGCGGCGTCAGCCATGAAGACGACGGTGCGGCCCTTCAGATCGTAGTTGAAGTTCTCCTGCATGGTGAGAACGTCAGCCAGCATCTGGGTGGGATGCCACTCGGTGGTCAGGCCATTCCAAACCGGCACGCCAGCGTTGGCAGCCAGCTCCTCGACGTCGGTCTGAGCGAAGCCGCGGAACTCGATGCCGTCATAGAAGCGGCCGAGCACGCGAGCGGTGTCCTCGATGGACTCCTTCTTGCCCATCTGGGAGCTGTTGGGATCCAGGTAGGTCACGCCCATGCCCAGGTCCATAGCGCCAACCTCGAATGCGCAGCGGGTACGCGTGGAGGTCTTCTGGAACAGCAGAACGATGTTCTTGCCCTCAAGGTAACGATGCGGAACGCCCGCACGCTTCATGTCCTTGAAGTTCTTGGAAAGCTTGAGCAGGTACTCGATCTCCTCGGTGGAGAAGTCCAGGAGACGCAGGAAATGACGACCGCTCAGGCTTACAGGCATGGTAATTCCTTTCGATAGCAAGTTAACAAGAACTTATAAATGCAGGCCGCGCCAAGTTTCAGCCTGCTGTTTCTACCGGAACGCGCTTTCACGCGCTCCGGGAAAAACCTAACATGGGTTCCTGATTTCTCAGGATGCGTACCCCAAAAAGGGATACTACGATTATGCGCTCTGTGCAGCGAGAAATCTAGTCCTCGCGCCAAATCGGCATGCTCATGCAGCGGGGGCCGCCACGACCGCGGGACAGCTCTGCAGAGGGAATCTCGATAGCATCGATGTTGTTCTTGCGCAGCAGCGCGTTCGTGACGTCGTTGCGCTCGTAAACAACCACGCGACCAGGAGCGATGCACAGCGTGTTGGAGCCGTCGTTCCACTGCTCGCGCTCGGCGGCGATACGGTCGCCACCAGCGCAGGGAATCAGCGTGACGGGCACGCCCACGTACTTCTCGAGAACTTCCTCGAGCGTACCGGAGGTCTCCTTGACCTTGATGCCCTCGCCCTCGGGGGTGATCTCGAAGACGGTCAGCGGACCCATGATACCGGGATGGATGGTGAACTTGTCCACATCGATCTGGGTGAACACGGTGTCAAGATGCATCATGGCACGGTTGTTCGGGATGTTGAACGCCAGGATGGTGTCGACCGGGGAGGTCTCATCCTTGAAGATGTTATGAGCGATCTCATCGATTGCATCGGGCTCGGTACGCTGAGAAATGCCGATGGCCAGCGTATGCTCGTTGATGTTGAGAATGTCGCCGCCCTCGATATGGAATGCGCTGTAACGGCTGTAGTACTGCGGAACATCCTTGAAGTCAGGATGATGCGTGAAGATGTACTCAGCGAAGATGGTCTCGCGGTTACGCGTAACGGCGTACATGCGGTTGATGGAAACGCCGTTGCCGATCATCGCGAACGGGTCGCGGGTGAAGTACAGGTTCGGCATCGGGGCGATGACCATCTTGGAGGACTCGGAAACCAGGTCAACCAAGGAGTTGGACTTGTCGGTGTGCAGCTCGGTGAGGTTAACGCCCTCCATGCACTTCAGAACCAAGTCGATGTTGGTCTTATAGTTGTCGTTCAGGTAATCGAAGAGGATCTTCTGATAACGCTCGGTACGGATACCGGCCTCTTCGATGAACTGCTTCAGGAACTGCTCACGCAGAGCCGGATTGGCATCGAGCACCTCAGCCATGAGGTTCTCCAGATACACGACCTCCACGCCGTTGTCGCGGAGCGCCTGAGCGAAAGCGTCATGCTCAGCCTGGGCGACCTTCAGAAACGGGATGTCGTCGAACAGCAGCTCTTCGAGCGTGTTCGGCGTGAGGTTCAGCAGCTCTTTACCAGGGCGATGCAACAGAACCTTCTTCAAGGGCTTGATTTCGCTCTTGACGTTTACGCCTGCCATGAAAACCCTCCTTATGCCTTTTATGCATTTTCGGACTTCTTAGAAGAGGAACGCCCGTTGCGCACCGCGCGTTCCGACTGCAAAACAACGGTCTCATGCTTCACAATGAAATGCAACAACCAAAATTTCTCAAAACATAATTTTCAGGGTGAACTGGGCAAACGACAAATTTCAAGCTATGTTTCCATCGCGTTTCTACACTTTTCCTTCACATCTGCTTTGGTTCACGATAGTTTACTTGTGCACTTGCATAATTTTCATGGGTCGTATCCGAACCCGAGCCGATCCATAGACGTTTTCTCTTGAAACCCTAGTTATGCATAAATTTGGAAAATGATGCATCACGGGATTTCGATGCGAAAGCGCCTATGGTCCGCATGGTCATTGATAGACGGACGCTATACCACTACGGCTAGTGGACATTTCGGCAAGGGCATGGCTGATTACGCTATAGGTTGATGTTCCCGACTGCACCATATTGTGCGTTTTCCTACTTCCCTTTTCAGTCAATCGAGGTAGTGTCGAGAATGTTGGTGTAAGCCGTTCTGGCGACGCGCCGCCGAAGGCGACCCGAGCGAACGGCGAATCGGGACGATGAGGGGTTCCGGCCTTCTCCCGAACCCGGGATCCAAGCGGCCATGCTACGCCGCATCCACCTTCTCTGCAAGCTCCAAGCTCGCGAGGATCATCTTCCTGGCCGCTTCGGCGAGGTCGGCGGCGGGCCTGCCGGCCCCTTCGGGCCTCTTCTTCCGCTTCTCGTCGTACAGCTCCTGCTTCTTGTCGTAGGCGAAGTACCGCGAAGCGGACCACTGCTCGTCCTGCTCGCACATCACGGCCCCGACCAGGCGCTCGAGCGATTTCTCCGACGGGAACACCTGCACCACGCGGCTGCGGCGCTTTATCTCGCGGTTGGCCCGCTCCTGCACGTTGTTCGTGCGCAGCCGCTTCCAGTGCGACGGCGGGAACGCCAGGTACGCCAGCGCGTCGGGCTCGGCCTCCTCGGCCACGTCGGCGGCCTTGGGGCAGCAATCGCGAAGCATATCGCAGGCCGCGTGGTACATCGCCCGCGCCGTCGCCGCGTCCTTGGCCCGGAACGCCGGCGACATTATGCGGCCCACGCGCTTCTTCAGCTGGCGCGATCCGGCCTCGCGCATGCAGTCGCGCATCAGGTGGACGGCGCATCTCTGCCAGGAGGCGCCCTGGAACACCTCCTCGATGGCGCCGACCAGGCCCTTGTGCGCATCGGAGGTCACGAGCTGCACGCCCTGGACGCCGCGGCCCTTGATGCGGCGCAGGAACCCGAGCCACGAGTCGTACGATTCGGTGTCCACCACCGACAGGCCCAGCACGCGGCGCCAGCCGCCCTCATCGCAGCCTATCGCCGTCACGACGGCGGTCGAGGCGACGCGCCCTTCGCGCCTGCACTTGACGTAGGTCGCGTCGAGCCACAGGTACGGCGTTCGCGCATCGGCCAGGTCGCGGCCCATGAGCTCGGCCACGTCGGAGTCGAGGCCCTTCGCTATGGTGCTGACCTGGTCCTTCGACAGCCTGGATATCCCCAGCTTCTCCGCTATGCGCTGCACCTTGCGCGTCGAGGTGCCTGTGGCGTACATCTCGGCCACCGCCGACACGACCGCCCGGTCGACGCGCTGATAACGCTCGACCACGTCCTCGGGGAAGAAGCTCCCCGACCTTAGCTTCGGCATCCTCATCGTGATGTCGCCGACGCAGGTGACCAGGTTGCGCTCGCGGTAGCCGTTGCGGCTGTTGGCGCCTCCCGAGCACAGCTGATCGGCCTCGGCGTCCATGATCGCGTTCACGACGTCCTCGGCGAGGCGCCTTATGAGCTCCCTCAGGTTCACCGACCCGTCCTCGAACCTCGGCATCGCCGGCTGCTCCCGCATGCTTTCTGCTAGACTCTCCATTGCGGTCTTCGTCCTTTCCAAGAATCCGTTATGTCGCAATTCCAGATTCTAGGGCGAAGGCCGTTTCCCTTCAAAGCCATCTCGATCCGCTTCGCTTACACCAACATTTCCGACACGATCGTCAATCGATCAAGCTCGCAGCTATGAAGTTCGATGATTTGAACGGCAAGTCGTGCGACAGATTTTTTGGGATTGAGCGATTTGTATCTCGCTCATAGCAAATGGTTTACGGCGTAACGCAAATTGTTTTAGCCTCGACTGGAATGCGAGCCTACGTGTTTTCACGGGTTTGCGGTATAATAACTGCGCTTTGAGCGCCCATGGCTCAACGGATAGAGCATCGGACTTCTAATCCGACGGTTGCAGGTTCGAGTCCTGCTGGGCGCGCCAGCGATCTCACAGGCCGGAGACGTTGTTTAACGTCTTCGGCCTTTTCGTTTCAGATCGATGAGCCACAGGTTCGCCTGCGATGCGTTTCCGTCGATCCAGGCTCAGCATCCCCCGCATTTCGGGCAGTGTCGGCTTCACCTTGAGGGCGAACCGCGAATATTCCTGTGATTCCCACCAAATTAATATTGTTAATCTTGAAGTCGAAATTGCGATACATACAGTTACTTTGCAGGTGAAGCCACTAAATCGATCGAATCACTCCTCATTTCGCTTGCATGCTAGAGAAAGTGCAATAAGGAAGTGACCTAAGAGCGAGCACATAATGCACAGCAAGCAGCGAATCGATGGCCGTTGTGCGAAGTTTAATACCAGCTTGTCACCACTGTTGTCACCACAAACAAAAAGGCCAGAACCATTAAGGCTCTGGCCTGGGGTTTTAGTGGAGCGGGTGACGGGAATCGAACCCGCGTTAGAAGCTTGGAAGGCTTCAGTTCTACCATTGAACCACACCCGCGACTGGTCGGGACGACAGGATTCGAACCTGCGACATCCTGCTCCCAAAGCAGGCGCGCTACCAGGCTGCGCCACGTCCCGACATCCAAACAGCCTAGCTAGTATACCAGACTTTCTACGCGTTTTCGGACAATTTCGCGCGAAGTTCACGAAGGGCGTTTCCACGATGGGAGATCGAGTTCTTCTCCTCCGGAAGAGCCTGGCCAAGCGAGCGTTCGAATCCGAAAACCTCAGGAAGGAACAGCGGATCGTAGCCGAATCCGTTAGCCCCCTGCGCCTCATGGGCTATACGGCCCTCGACCGTCCCTCGGGCATCGTGCTCCCTACCCTGCTCATCAAGGTATACCAGATGACAAACGAAACGAGCGGTGCGCCGATCATCTTCAACGTCCGCAAGCGAATCAAGCAGTTTTGCGTTGTTTGCAGCATCGTCGCACGGTTCGCCGGCATAGCGCGCGGAATGCACGCCAGGAGCGCCGTCGAGAGCATCGACCTCTAGACCGGAATCATCCGCGAGCACCGCCATACCGCCGCTTGCTTGCTGCGCTGCATGGGCTTTGATGCGGGCGTTACCCAGAAACGTTTCGGCATTCTCGACCGGATCGGACTGAACGCCGGCCTGCTTGAGGGTTTTGAACTCCCAGCCGGGAAAATCGAGCGCTTCGGCGATTTCGACGGCCTTGTGGGCGTTGTTGCTGGCAATAAGCACGGTTTTCATGACGGTTCCTTTCGAGCCGAGTTAAGCGATCCTAGAATTCGATATGGGACACGCTGGTGATGGGCATGCAGAATGCACGGCTGCCGAAGCTTTGGAACTCCGCAACGTCATCACCGGTGGTGTTGAACTCATACGCTGCTGTGTGACCTGCCTGAGCACGCTGATGATGACGGTCCAAGATCTCGGTAACGTCGCGAGCCGCTTCCTTTGCCGATGAGATAAGCGTGACTTCGTGCCCTACCACACCACCGATCAGCGCCTTGAGAAGCGGGAAATGGGTGCAGCCGAGAACGAGCGTGTCGATATGGCAACGCCTCAGCGGCTCTAGATACTCTTTCGCGATAGCTTGGAACGGCGGCCGGATGTAGACCTTCGATGCAAGCGAGGTGTAGTTCTCGATAGGACCCTCGGCCATGCGGATGCCCTGCTCGGCAATCTCGACGAAGCGCGGAGTGGCTGTGGAGAACACGGTGATTCCCGCATCCAGATGGCGGATTGCCTTGGTGTACGCATCGGACTCCACCGTAGCCTTCGTGGCGATGACCCCGACGCGCTTGTTACGCGTTGCGTGGGCAGCGGCGCGCGCACCGGGTTCCACAACACCGATAACGGGTACGGGAAACGTTCGTTGGGCATGCGCCAAACCCGCTGCAGTAGCGGTGTTGCACGCGATGACGATGAGCTTGACCCCGCGCTGCACCAGCCAAGAGCCGATTTGCTGGACGAATCCGTCCACTTCGGAAAGGCTGCGCGGACCATAAGGACAACGCGCGGAATCACCGACGTAGATGATGGATTCCCCGGGCAGCGCCTTCGCGATTTCGCGCGCTACGGTAAGCCCGCCGAACCCTGAATCGAACACGCCGATGGGCGCGTTATCGAATGTTTGCATGATATCCATGCCGCTCAGTATAGCGCATGCTTGCGGGCGCTTTCTGAAATGCGCGGCGGGTGCCATAGTATCTGCTAACCTGCATGACAGGCGAAAAGTTCCAGAAAAGGGGAGCAGCTGATCATGTCGAAGGAAAAAGACCGCAAAACCAATGCTATACGTGAAATGGAGGCGGCGCACGCCGATTTCGACACGCGCTTCTTCGAATGTCCCGAAGCGCTGTCAGGAGTGGAGGTTGCGGCGCTTTTGGAACAGGATCCGGACTGCGTGTTCAAGACGTTGGTCACTCAGGGAAAATCTGGCCAGCGTTTCGTGTTCATGATTCCCGTTGCCTGCGAACTGGATTTGAAGAAGGCGGCTCGCGCCGCTGGAGAGAAATCCATTGCGATGGTGAAATCTCGAGACCTTTTGGGGCTGACCGGGTATATCCACGGCGGGTGCAGCCCCGTGGGAATGAAGAAACCCTTCCCCACCTTCATCGACGAGACGGCTGAGCTTTACGACCGGATCATGTTCTCGGGCGGCCGCATAGGATGCCAGATTCAAACGCCGCTGAGCGAGCTGCAACGCGTTGTGCCCGTGGAATGCGTTGACCTTACCGTGGTTTAACGACGGCGTCGAGAGCAATGGGGCCACTCCAGCGAAGGTACGGAGATTCGAACAAATAGCTGGACCGCATGAGGAGTACGGTTGGAAGCTCGCGAATTCCAGACTATGCAGAATAGCAAAAGCGCTGACCCATCGATATAGTCGAGAGCGCGGCGAATCGGTGATACATGCGATTGTGAAGCCGCATCAAACAACCAAACCGCCGTGAACAGCAGACGCCCTGCAAGCATCGCTTGCAGGGCGTCTGAGCTTTCACCGTTTACCCGTTGATCACCAGTGGCTGACCACGCAGTCGCCGGAATGAATAAGGGAGTACAGTTCCTTCGCCTTCGCCGGCGGCAGGTTCACGCAGCCGTGGCTACCGTAGCCGTCTTTGTACATGGTCCCACCGAAATCGGGCTGCCAATCGGCATCATGCAAGCCGATGGCGTTGCCATCGAAGGGCATCCAGTATTGAACGGTTGATTCGTAGATTTTCTGCCCGTTCTCGTAACCGGTGAGCTTGCCGGGACTTTGCATGGCGTTCATCCAGAACACGCCCACGCTGGTATCGTGCGTGCCATCGGGAATGCCGGAGATGCAATCGGACTCCCAAACAAGCGCGCCGGAATCATCATAGAAATAGACGTGCTGTTCGGCCAGGTCGATATCGATATAACGGTTGCCCCAGTCGCGACCGCCGACGCCGTTGTAAGCGTCGCCGCTGGTAGCATTGGGAATCTCAACGGTTTCAACAAGGCCCTCTTTGACCCCGTTGACCACCAGGTCCATAAGCGCATCGTGGTCGATGGACCAGCCGTACACGCCGCCCGAGACCGTGATGGTCTTGCCATCGGCGCGCGTATAGGTACGCGTAGTGCCGACGGTATCGCAATCGGCGGCAAGCTTGTCGACCCATGCTCGCATGGCTTCCTCATCAAGGACCGCCTGCACGTTTTCGTCAACGGTGATCCATTGCGAGATGATGTCGGCATCGACTTCCGCGGCGGTTGACTTGCCCATGCTCAGCACGATATCGGCGCCGATCATGGTGTTCGCCTGCTCGGCGGCGGTTTTCAATCGAGGATCGGTGGAGAGCACGGTGGGCTGCACCAGATGCTCGGAGGAAAGGACAACTTTGGGATTGAGCTCGGCAAGCGCAGCGTCGGCAGCGTCCATTACCTTCGATGCATCAAGGGCGGTGCCGGCGACTTCCTTGCAAACGATGAAGGAGCCGCTTTGAGCATCGTAGGCGACCGTTGCGTTGAGAGGCTGGGTAGCCGATTCGTTGAACGCAGCGACTGCTGCGGACACGGTTTGCTCAAGGCCGGAATCGTTGTAGGAGCTGACCATAGCCCCGGTTGCATCGTGGGTGCGCGTAAGCTCGACGGGCCAAAGCCATTCGTTGTATGCCGAATATGCATCTTTAACCGCTTCGGCGGCGTTGAAGTTAACGCCGGCATCCTTGGCGGAAACCGTGAGGTTGAAGCCGTTGCCGGTAATGGTGAGCCTATAGGAGTTCACCTCATCTGCCAGCGCCTTTTCAGCATCAGCCGTGGACATGAGCGATGCGTCGAGATTGCCGATCTTGGTGTTAGGCATGAAATGGCTGCCGAAGTACAGCGCCACGCCGCAGTATGCGATTGCCAGCACGCCCACCAAGCACGCCGCAACGATTCCGAGCACCTTCCCAACGCGCTTCTTAGGACGGGACACACCCGTTGAGGGCATTTGCATGCCTGACGGCGCGTAGCCTTGGTAGCCGTTTTGCGCATACGGCGGATGGGTCGGCCTGGTTTGCTGGCCGTGCACCTGCTGCGGAATGAAGCCTCCGGGCTGGTTGTCGTTGTCTGAGAAAATGGGAGGAATATCGCTTGGCGCGACATGACGCCCGCGGGAAACTTTGTCGTTTTGGTTGTTACTCATGATGCTCTCGCTGAATAGGGTGTAGATAGCTTCATTGTAGCAACGTAATGCCCAAGGAGCGATACCTTGTGGACATTTTCAACGTGATAATTATGGCCATCGAGGCATCATGTAACGAACCAGGGAAAGAAGAAAGGTGGTACCCTGGCCGAACAAGGCGCACCTCGGTTTCTATCGCAGCAAGGAGGATAAGAGCAGCTGGCGGCTGAGTGCGCGATTAAGTTATTCATCTCAGAGGGCTTACGTTTAGATTTGCGTTACCAACAGATTACCAAACGGTCTGAAAATGGCCTGATTTCAACCTGTTATTCCATATGTGTAGATTATTAAGTGTATGCAAAAAAGACCGCCTGATCTGCGCAAACAGAACAGGCGGTCTACTGAACAGTTGGTGGAGGCGCGGAGAATCGAACTCCGGTCCATACTATATTATCCCTCAGGCTCTACAAGCTTATCCCGTTATCGGAATTTGGAAC
>CALEWN010000254.1 GCA_937925385.1 uncultured Senegalimassilia sp. | reverse complement strand
TGCTCTTCCGATCTGCGTCATCACGGGAAGGTCGGCGCCCGGGATGAGGAACAGCAGCCCCACGCCGGCGTTCTGCACGGACGTGGCGTTGACCGTTTCCAAGGCCAGCGGACGGCGAACGAACGGGAAGGCCTGCGCAAACGCCAGGCGCTTGGCACGGCACGCTGCGCACACCCATTGGCCCATGCGCGCGTCGAGCGTGGCGCGCGCGTCATTGATGAGCTCGATGGGCTCGTAGATGCCGACATCGCCGTTTTCCGGAGGCTTGGGCGCGCCCCACGAAGCCGTGATGGCCGGCCCCTGCCCCGCTGCCGTGGACACGTGCTCGTACACCTTCGCCGTGAGCTTGGGCGCCACGATATCGGCCTCGGGGATGACGCAACCCGACGCCTTGGCGATGGCCCCCACCAGCTGCGGCAGCGTGGTGACCACCATGACGGGCACCCCGGCCTTGCGGCAGGCGCGGGCATAGGCGCCCACGTTCTCGTTCAAGCCCGCCACGATGCAGGCCATGTCGTCGCCGGAGCTGGGCGCGAACTCGCGTCCGTCCAGATAGATGAGCGAAACGCGCGCCGTATCGGAGGCGCTGGCGAACGCCCGGCGCACATGCGCGGCAACGTCGCCCGGGGCCGTCTCGTCAACGTAAACGCTTACCGAGAGCGGCGTGGCGCGGGCGACCTCGACGTTGACGGCCTCTTCCAACAGCGCGCCGATATCAACAGGAAGCTGCATAGGGCATCCTTTCGCTTAGTGCTGCTTGAGCGTCGCGTTATGGGCCCATACCGAGCCGATCATGCCCAGCATGACGAAGTTCACCACCATAAACGACGATCCGTAGCTCATGAACGGCAGCGGGATGCCCGTGATGGGCATCAGACCGCAGTCCATGCCGATGTTCTCCAGGATCTGGAACAACCACATGCCCACAACGCACATCACGATGACCATGCCGAACAGGTCGCCGGAGCTGCGGGCTATACGGAAGCTTATCAAAACCAGCGCGGCATACAAACCGAGCAGCACGAGCGCGCCCAAAAATCCCAGCTCCTCGGCAAGCACGCAGAAGATGAAGTCGGTGGGCGCCTCAGGAAGAAGGCCCAGCGAATGCTGCGTGCCCTGGAACAGGCCCTTGCCGAACAAGCCGCCCGAGCCGATGGCCACCTTGGCTTGCTGCAGGTTGTAGCCTTCATCGGTGGTGGCCGTGCCGGACTGGTCCATGAACACGAGCAGGCGGTTGCGCTGGTATTGCTTGAGCAGCTTGTACTCGCCCGTGGACGACTTGATCACCTCGTCGATGGCGAACACCGCCACGACGGCGGCCACGAACAATCCAAGCGTTATCAGCAGGTACTTCGTGTTAGCGCCGCCCATGACCAGGGCGAACGCCGCAATGCACAGATACACCAGGCCGGTGCCCAGGTCGGGCTGCGTCATGATGCACACGAACGGCACCATCATGATGCCTAGAGCTTTCACGTACTCGCGCGGATCATCCAGGTTGCCGCCGTAGCGCGCCATGACCGCGGCATCCATCAAGATGACGGTGATCTTGGCGAACTCGCCGGGCTGGATCTGCATTCCCAGCTTGATCCAGCTTTTCGCGCCCATACCCGCATCGGTGCCAAGGCCCGGGATATGCGGCGACAAGATGAGCACCACGTTGATGATGAGGAACAGCGTGGTGTAATCCGACAGGCGCCGGTAATCGAAGCGCCACACCAAGATCATGAACACAAGGCCCACGGCAACGCCGCCAAGCTGGCGGCTGTACTGGTAATCGCCGTCCGCGCGGACGGCGGAATACACGATGATCAGGCCGTATCCCACCAGCAACGTCACCACGATGGCAAGCGGCAGGTGCAGCCACGGAAGACGACGCGGCTTGGATGCAGCTGTCGCCGCCGCATTGGGGCGGCGAAGCGAATCGATTTGCGGTAACTGCGCCACAGCGCCCTCCTTCCGTTAGTCCGAACGTCCGCTCGACGTGCCCTTGCCGGCGCCGGCCTCCGACTTGCCCGACGAACCAGCGATATCGCCGACTTCCCCATCCGAGACGTTGGTCGACGAAAGCGCCGCGGCCATGACCTGCGCGCCGATAGGAGCCGCCACTGACGAACCGCCGCCGCCGTGCTCGACGACGCAGGCGAGCACGTACTTCGGGTCGTCATAGGGGGCGTAGCAGGCGAACCATGCCGTGTCCTCCATGTCAGTGTATTCCGCCGTGCCGGTTTTGCACGCAACCGTATCCGGGTCGATACCTTGATCGTTGAACAGCTTGGCGATCTCCTCATTGTCGGTGGTCACTCCGCGAAGCGCATTGCGCACCACGGCAAGGTCGGCCATGGAGACGTCAGGCGTGTCCAGAACCTGCGGCTGATACGTAAGCGCCACATCGCCGCCGGCGTTGCGCACCTCTTTGAGCAGATGCGGCTTGACGATGTTGCCCGACGCGATGGCGCCATAAGCGACCGCGATCTCCATGGGCGTGACAAGCACGTAGCCCTGGCCGATGCACATGTTCGTATAGTCGCCGCCCTTCCACTGGGCATCCTCGGGAGTGTCGCGGAAGTATTCCTGCTTCCATTCGGGCGTGGGGATGCGCCCCGACGTTTCGCCGTTAAGGTCGATGCCGGTGGTTTGATCCAAACGGTAGCGCTTCAGGAAATCCTGCAGCAGCGTTGCCGATTTGCCCTTGTTCGCCGCGGCATCCCAGAACTTGTAGCCGATGTCGTAATACACGGTGTCGCAGGAGTTCACGATGCCCCCGCGGAAGTCGAGCGTGCCGTGGCCCTGCTTCTTCCAGCACTTCTGCACGTCGCCCGAGCCGAAACCATCCCAACTGCCGGTGCAGTCCCAGGTTTCGGTTGCCGTTGCCATGCCGTTTTCAAGCGCCGCCAAGCCGGTGAACGTTTTATACGTGGACGCGGCCGGATAGGTGCCCTGGAAGATCGGAAGAGC
>CALEWN010000253.1 GCA_937925385.1 uncultured Senegalimassilia sp. | reverse complement strand
CAGGACGACCTGCTGGCCGTCGACTTCCATAGCGACGTTGCCGCCATCGGCCGAGACGATCGTGCCGGTGAAGTTGCTGCGCCCGTCGATGGGATGGGCGAGCTTCACGACGGCCTGCTGACCGGCGTAACGCGCGAAATGCTGCTCCGTGCGCAACGGGCGGTCGATGCCCGGAGAGGACACCTCAAGGGTGTAGGCTCCGGGGAACGGGTCGAGAGCATCCATGATGTCGTTGATCCATGCCTGCGCTTTCGCCAGCTCATCGAAGCTCACGCCCTCGGGCGTGTCTATGAAGACGCGAATAGTAGGCGCCTTCTTGGCGCCTACGACCTGCACGGTCACGATCTCGATGCCCTCGGAGGCCGCACGGGGCTCCAGCGCGTCAAGCAGCTCGGTTTCCTTCTTGCTGAGCACGCTCATAAGCTCCTTTCTGTGCCCTAACATACAAAAAAGCGGGTAAAAACCCACTTTCCGTCTGCGAAAGTATGGTGCGCGCCGTCGCGCGCTTGCTGCAATGCATACCTTTTATACCATACGGCCCTTTGATTTTCCAGCGCCGCCGCCCTCAGACGCAAGTTCCCCATAAACACGGGGAACTTGCGAAACCATGCACGTCGCGACGCCCTTGATGCGGGGGTTTCATGCGATCAGACAGTCGCCTTGATGTCGGCCACAACGAGCGAGGTGCGCTCGCAACCTTCCGGAAGCGCAAGCTCGCCTAACGGAACCGAGGCGACATCCGCAACCTCGACGCAACCGAATCCTGCCTCCCTGCATACATCGGCGAAGGCGTCTATCGTTAGCGCGCTATGAGGCGCAGCCTGCACCGGCGCAGGCTCTTCCGAAACTCTATCTTCATAACCGCTCGCGCTGCGAAATACGCCTTCGGCAACCCAAAGGAAACCCCCAGGTTTCAGGCAACGATGAAACTCCGCAAGCGCAGCGCGCAGATCGAAAACATCCGCCAGACCGCAGTTCGCATATACGACATCGTAGGAAGCATCTGACACGCCCGCTTGCGCCAAGTTCTCCGGGAACGCTTGCTCGAATCGAAGATATCGGGACCACCCGTGCCCGCTTCGGTGATTTCCGCTAGCAGCTGCTATGGCACGCTCGATGCACGACTTGTCGGGATCGATGCCTAGCACGAAGCCCGCATCTCCAACGGCATCGCTCAACTTGAACGCGCCCTTACCGCTGCGGCATAGCACGTCGATGACGCGAAGGCCGGACAGCTGTGGCGGAAGCGACATCGAGCATTTCCCGGCAAGGGTATCCGTTCGCGAAAGATCCCGATAATAGGCGCTCAAGCGTTCGAGCATACGTTCATCCATGACAAACGCCTACTCAGGGATCTCGTCGTCCTCGAAGGTATCATTGCCCTTGTAGGTATGCACGAACTGGATGAAATCCTTCACCGCACGGGAGTGGTTATGCTTCTTGTTGTACACCATATAAATACGGTAGAAGCCCTCCGGTACCTCGTCGATCTCGACGAACTTGATGTTCTTGAAAAGACGAGTGCCCAACGAGTCAAGCATGATCGTACCGTAATCAGGTGAATTGAAGGAGATGAACGAGCTCATGGACACGTCGTCATCGTAGATCTGCTTGACATCCTCAAGCCCGTTGTCGACGAGCAGCTTGTTAACCATCTCCCCAATCGGCACACCTCGACGATACGTCGACAGATTCATGCTTGCAATCTCAGAAAAGCTGACATGGTCGCGTTTCGCAAGCGGATGGTCTTCGTGCACGCACAGCTTCAAGTTGCGGTACGTGACCGGGAAGTACACCAACTCCGAATCGCCTTCACGCCTGCCGCAGAAGGCGACATCGATGGTCCCCTTGCGCAACTGATCTAACAGATAGTTCGTAAACCCTTGGTACGTTTTGGTGAGAACAGAGTTGTTGCAGACCGCGCAATAATCCTTCATGAGCAGCGGTAGATAGTCGTCCTGCACGGTGAAGGTGGTTCCAAGGCTTATCGAGCCGACGATGGAGTGTCCCCGATCCTGCACGGCGGCAACACCGTCGTCGATGGCGCGTAGCGCAAGGCATACGTGTTCATAGAAGATCTCACCCTGAGGCGTAAGGCTGACCGAACGGCCGGAGCGCTCGAACAGCGATACCTCCAATTCGTTCTCCAAAGACGAAATAGCACCGGACAACGTGGGCTGTGTGATGAACAGCTCTTGAGCCGCACGCGTGTAATGAAGAACTTCCGCCAATTTCTTGAAATAGTGAAGCTGCGATAAATTCATACCCCTGGCCCTCCAAAATGTGAGAGACGAGCGTCGTTCACCGAAAGACTCGCTGATTTACATTATAAAGCAAAAGTAAACCCCTTACAGCGAAAAAGCTTACGGCGATTCTTGCCTGTTTTCATGGCCGAACATACGAAGACGACCCCTTGCGGAGCCGTCTTCGTACTAGGTTCTAGAGTAAGCTCTATGTAGGAAACCCTTAATCAGTAGTCCACTCAGACTTGTACTTCTTGGCGCTCTGCATAACGTACAGGCCAAGCAGCAGGATAACGACCAGCATGATCAGACCGGTGATGAACACGACGTTGAAGCCGAAGGACGTCTGCACCCAAGCCCAGATCATGGAAGCGAATGCCGCGATCAGGTTGAACACGGTGGAAACACGGGAGTAGATCAGCGAGTACTCACGGGAACCGAAGGACTGGCGAACCACAACGGGGACCAGAACCACGGCCGTTGCGTAGCAGCCGCCGAAGATGAAGGCACCAGCGTAGAGCATAAGCTCGGTGCCTGCGCCGAACCAGCACAGCAGGATACCGGCAACGCCAGCGCAGAAGGCGAAGATCAAAGCGCCCTTCGCGCTCTTGTCGGCAGCACCGCCCAGAATGACCTTGAACAGAGCCTGGCCGACCATCATGACCGTGGTCATGAGGCCACCGACGACGGCCACGTCGAACGGAGCGCTCGTCAGAGTCTTGGTGTAGCTCGGGAACTGCATGGCGATTAGGATGGCGATGTTGATGATGCCGGCGAACACGCACACGGCGTAGAAGGTCGGGGTCTTCATCGCGCGAGTGGCAGAAAGGCCGGAAGCCTTCGGAGCGGAACCTGCGGCAGCAGCAGCGGCAGCAGCGCCATAGGGCTGCAGACCGCAATCCTCAGGCTTGCTGCGCACGCACAGCAGCGTGAACGGCAGAGAGGTCACGGCAGCGATAACCGCCCAAATCAGATAGATGGTGTGGAAGTCCATGCCGTCGGCGCGCAACGCGGTGAACACAGCGGACCAGATGGCGCCGCCGATACCGGTGAACGCCATGCACAGGCCGATGAAGAAGCCGGCGCGATCGGCAAACCAACGGTTGATCAGCGTAGGAACGGCAAGCCACAGAAGCGTGATCTCGCCAAGGCCCAACATAACGGCAGCCACATAGAACAGAACGATGGTGTTCGCGAAGCTCATGAGCAGGAACGCCGCAACCACCAAGATGGCGGAACCGGAAAGGATGACGCGCGCATCCATAGACTGCAAGAGCTTGCCAGCGAACGGAGACGCAACCGTCATCGTCAGATACATAACGGTGACATACATTGCGAATGCGGTCTTCTCAACGCCAAGACCCTCGGCAACTACCGGCTGGAACAGACCCCACGTGGAAAAGCACAGTGCGGAGCAGCCGAAGGTGATCATGATGCCCGTGAGCACCACGAGAAGATGGCGCGTGCTCATCTTCTCTTTCGTCGATTGTGCCAAAACATACATCCTTGTCGTAGGTTTTCCTTCGCAAAACGCAAACCTAGAACTCCTGGTGTGATGAACCGGATAAGCACCCTTCCGCTTATCCAAGTACTTTGTACATCACAAAACCTACGGAAGATACGGACAGAACTCACTCATTTATCCGGTTTCGTAGAATTAAAGTGGTCAACTACGGAGATATGTGTATATATCAGAATCAACTATAACCTATAGAAATCGATAAAAGAGACTTTTACCGCCACAATTGCTGATTCGATATTTACACGATGGGACATTTTTTAAAAATCGCCGTATTTCTCGGCAATCAGCGGTGCGGCGATGTACACCATGATCTGATCGGTGCCCTCTGCGATCTGGTTGCCTCGGCAGTCGCGCCAAACACGGCACGTGCGAGAGCTTTCCGTATAACCCAAACCGCCCAGGATCTGCATGGCGTCGGATGCCACCTCCACAGCGGTTTTGGGGATGTATCGCTTCATGAGGGACACGGCCAAACGTCGATCGGGATCGCCCTCGTCGACGGCCCATGCGGCACGGTACAAGATCGACCTCATGTTGGTGAGATGCAGCTCCATATCCGTCAGCATGGTCTCGATCTGCTGGAAACGGCCAACCTGCACGCCGAACGCCTTTCGGGAGCGCGCATGCGCGCATGCGTCCTCCATAGCCGCCTGCGCCATGCCAAGCGACGATGCGCACAGCAGAACACGACCATATTCGAGCATTTGGAACAGCCGCCTGAAATCGCCTTGATCGGACGAGATGCGATATTCGGGCTTCAGCTCGACGTCTTGGAACGATAAGGACGCGAATGGAAGCATATCCTGCCCGATCTTGTCGATGGGGACCGCAGCGATACCCTTCAGATTTCGAGGAACAAGCCACAATGCAAGCGCGGGATACGCATCATCGGTCTCAGCATCGTCGTCGATGGCGGCTACGACGATGTAAGGAGCGTACTCGCCGTTGTTGACGTACGACTTGCGGCCGTTCAAAACGATCTTCCCATCAAGGGTTTTCGTGCTCGTCTTCATGGACATGACATCCGAACCGCCCTCCGGCTCGGAAATGGCGAGCGCGAACATAAGGCGACCCGTCGATCGATACTCCTCGACGACGGGATCGACGTTGCCGGCGGCGGCAAGCGCATCGACGATCTGCAGATTGAACAGATCGTTTTGGAACGGCAGCGTGGCGCCGGCGCATCGGGACAGCTCCTCGATGATGAGCGCCTGATCAAGCAGCGTATGACCTGCGACGGAGGAAAGCCGTTTGTCGACGGACTTGAAATAGGTATCGGCAAAACGCTTCATGACATCGTCGGGCAAGCCCTGGTCCCTGCACCATTGCGATACATGGTCGGGCGTGAACACTTCCGTGCCGAAAGCACGAAAAGCAGCCACCAGCTTCTTTTGATCGGACGAAAGATTGAAATCCACCGCGAACCTCCTTGCGTTCTCGGACAATACTGCGATACATACCAACTTATGCACTCAATATACCAGCGAGCCGCGAAACGCCTGACGGCCAATATCCCGTTTTCGACCAAACCAACGAACATTCGGCAAGCATTTCAAGGTATCTCCACCCAATTTCGGCTTCTTGGCCACAGAACCCCATAATTGCAGAAACATATAAAGTGGTTTGTCCAACGCATATACGGGTTTTGCAAAGGTCTACCTATGTTTTAGCGAACATTTCTTATGGGCAATCACACACTATTGAATTATTGTCCATAGAACTAGTCGCGTTTACCTGTAAATATTAGTCCTGCAAACGCAAGAACCACCCGAAACGAAAATGAAAGGAGCGCCTCATAATGCTGGTAAGCGAGAAACTTAACGGTTATGGCCCTCTGAACGGCGTGAAGGTCGTCGAACTGTGCGAGTGGGTTGCGGCTCCCGCAACCGTTCGTATCCTGTCTGAAATGGGTGCTGAAATCATGAAGGTCGAGCCGCTGCACGGCGATGCCCAGCGTACCCAGGGCCCGGGCTTCGGCTGCGAGCAGAACGATACCGAAGACCCCACGATCGACTTGAACAACACCAACAAGAACTGGATCGCCCTGAACCTTAAGAGCGAAGAGGGCTTCGCGGTCATGGACAAGCTGCTCTCCGAGGCCGACGTCTTCGTCTGCAACCTGCGCGACAAGGCGCTCGTGAAGCTGGGCCTGGACTACGACGCCCTGGCCGCCAAGTACCCGTCCCTGATCTGGGCTCAGCTGCGTGGCTACGGCGAGTTCGGTGCAGAGGCCAACACCCCCGGCTTCGACGCTGTGTGCTGGGCTGCTCGTGGCGGCGTTGCCAACTGCTTCCGCGAGGATGGCGAGTCCCCGGCGATCCCGCCGCAGGCTTTCGGCGACTACAACGCCGCATCCATCATGGCAGGCGGCATCCTGGCTGCGCTGTTCAACCGCACCCGCACCGGCAAGGGCGACAAGGTTACCTGCAACCTGTACGGCGCTGCTATCTGGGGCGGCAAGATCGGCATCATGGCTACGCAGTTCGGCGCACCGTATCCGAAGTCTCGTAAGCACGTGCCCAACCCGTTCAACAACACGTACCGCACCAAGGACGGCAAGTGGATGCTCATCTGCATGCCTCAGTACGACAAGTACTACAACATGATGATGGAGATCACGGGCAATGCCGAGCATGTCGATCAGCCCGACACCTGCAACCTGCCCGCACTGAAGGCTTCCGAGAAGCAGCCCGAGGTCATCAGCTGGCTCGAGGCCGGTTTCTCGACCAAGACCTTCGACGAGTGGGACGAGATCCTGCGCGAGCATGAGGTTCCCCATCAGAAGTGCTTCCGTTACACCGACGTGGTCAAGGACCAGGAAGCTTACGACAACGACTCCCTGCGTTGGGTCGAGTACGAAGGCTATGGCAAGAAGGCCCTGCCGATGAGCCCCCTGCGTTTCCGCGAGTACGGCGATCCGCCGGTCATCCTGTCCAAGCCCATCGGTTATCACACCACCGAGATCATGGAGAAGCTCGGCTACACCGATGAGCAGATCGCCAAGGCTGAAGAGGACGGCGCCATCAAGTGCTGGCATGGCAAGGAAGTCCCGGACACCATCTTCAAGTCCGAGCGCCAGGTCAAGGGTGAAGCTCCCTGCAACTGGTAATCGCCAAACTCCTTTCAATCGTTCGTTGGGAAAACCCGCAACCTCTGTTGCGGGTTTTCTTTATATGTAGCTCTTTATATAGTGCATGCATTCGCGGACAGTCTCTTTCCGTGTAGTGAATGCAAGATACCCCGATCCGAACATGCCAGGCCGCACGATGCCGACAGCGATCATCACGCAACGCATGGGCTAACTAGCCGCCGCAAACGCCGCCCTTCCCCACCGACTATGACCCACATGGTCCATCAGGATGCCAGCCATCGATGCACAGCAGCTTTCACGGCAACGCGCTCCGCCGTCTCCCAACCGTCCCCATAATGCTTTTGCACAGCAGCCACGCCGACGATATCGAAGCGTGAACGACAGTTCGGGCTGACGGGCCCGGATAAGCATCCGATTTGAAGGCATGCATACAATCAAGCTGTCCAAGCACAAAAAAAAGGCGACCGCCGGGAAGGCGATCGCCATTGCACGCGATATGGGAAATCGGCTTAAGACAAACGGGCGATGAGGTTGAACATGTCGTGGCCGAGGCGACGAGCGGACTTGAAAGCGTTCTGGTCATCCTTGATGCTGCGCCACTCAGGATCGCCCGCCTCGTTGAAACGAGCAAGCTGCGTCGCGGCAACGCCATCGCCGATGACCGGACCGAGCGGACGAGGATGGACCACGAGCATCTCATGCGTGGCGAAGAAATGATCCATGGCCGCAAGGGCGCCTTGGCAGCCGCAATCGGGCAAGCCCGAGCACGTGACCATGCCGCCGACTTTGCCGGCAAGGGCGTTGTCGACCATGTGCAAAGGACGCGTACGATCCATGAAGTTCTTCATGCGTGCGGATACGGTGCCGAAATACACCGGCGAGCCCAAAACGATACCATCGGCATGCATCATCTTGTCGTAAAGCATATCCATGTCGTCATGGATGGTGCAGCGATTGGAACCCAAGCATTTGTTGCAACCGCAGCAGAAGCGGATATCAAGATGCGACAGCTCGATGAGCTCGCACGTAGCACCTTGATGACCGGCAGTCTCCAGAACGGCGCTCAAAAGCGCTGCAGTGCCTTTGCCGGCACGATGGCTACCGTTGATGGCCAGAATGTTCATTCTCGTCTCCTAATCGCTTACGTGACCCTGTAGCCGCATCCCTGCATCCGACCAGAGCCGGATATGTGCGACCACGCCCCTGTACCCCTATAGCAAAAAGTGCCCTCGACCGCAATCGATCGAGGGCACCAAGTCACAAGAGATGCGACTTACATGTTGTGGAAAGCGTACTTGTCCGGGTTGTCCTTGACGTCCTGCTTGTTGTGCGGGTTCATCTTGAGGGTGCCCATGATGCCGTCGTTGGTGTTGGAGGCCAGAACCTGGTTGCGGTTCTCCATCTTGATGACGTTCTCGAAGCTGGTGCCGTCGAGGGAGGTCTGCAGGCACTCCTTGGTCAGGCGCAGGCCGAACGGAGCGGTCTGCTTGCACATGTCCTCAGCCATGGCAACAGCGGTCTCGAGCACGTCGTCGTCGGCGACAACGCGGTTCGCGAAGCCCCAGTCGAGCAGCTGCTGAGCGTCATGACGGGCAGGGTTCATCAGGATCTCGGCGGCGCGAGCGTAGCCGACGATCTTGGGCAGGAAGAAGGCGCCGCCCATGTCGGTGCCGGTGTAGCCGATGGACAGGTAGCCGGCGTTCATCTTATAGGACTCGCCCAGGACGCGCAGGTCGCAAGCGCAGGAGATGGACAGACCGCCACCGACGGCGTAGCCCTTCAGAGCGCCGATGATCGGCTGCTCGCAGCGACGCATGTTCACGATCTGATCGGAGCACATACGCTGCATGATGTAGAAGTCACGCTGGATGCGGCCCATATCCTCAGGCGGCTCGAGAGCCAGGTCGTTCAGGTTGAAGCCAGCGCAGAAGGAGCGGCCCTCGCCGGTCAGAACGATGACGCGGCAATCCTTGTCCATGCGGACCTTGATCAAGAAGTCATTGAACTCGGCCATCTGCTTATAGGACATGGCGTTGAGGTTCTGTGCATCGTCGAATGCGCAAACATAAACCGGACCACGCTTGTCGATCTTCAGCTTCTCATACTCGTAGGTAAACTCGGGCAGATGATAGCTTTCCTGATAGACGCTCATGGCGACCCCTTTCTTGATTTACTCAAGCTTTGAAAGTTTGTCCCAGACTTCGTTACCGTCTGTGTGACTAAATACAGAATGCCGCCTTTTGAAAGGTATTCATACGGACAATATTCCGTTTTTGTGCCCATTACCTCACACATCCTGGAATCTGGTGAACGGATTCCGGAATTCGATAGACGCAACCTATCGATGAGCAGATTGCGCCAGAAAACGTCAATGGTTTCAAGCCGCACAAGGTCGATTTCGCTCGCTATCATGTATGTCAGCAAGGGGAACGCAAAACATGTGCTAGGTGAAATCACCCTCAATCCACATGCTGCGTTCGAAACATATACATCGATAGGGGCATGCGTATGAACCCAAATGCAAAGATCAGCGATGAGCAGTTTGCTGAATTCCTGACCAAGGTCCGGGCGCTTGCGGAGGGTCCGTTCGAGGAAATGCAGGAGGAAGTCGAGCAGACCAACGTCTTCCCGCAGCGTTTCTTCGATCTGGCTCGCGAGAACGATCTGTATCGTTTCGCGCTTCCCTCCGAGTACGGCGGATGGGATTTGAGCGAATTGGAGATCCTGAAGGTGCAAGAGGAGTTCAGCCGCGGTCCCGGCGGCATGCGCATGCACCTTCATTATGCAGCAGACTTGAACTGGCGTATCCTCAACGAGTATGGAACGCCTGAGGTCAAGGCCGAGCT
>CALEWN010000252.1 GCA_937925385.1 uncultured Senegalimassilia sp. | reverse complement strand
CACATGTTTGCGCAGGTCCTCGATCACATCGGGGCGGGAAAGCACCTCGTGAAGCGCGGTCGTGCCCGTCAGGACGATGCGCGAGATCATCTCCTCGCAATGCGCTTTGCCGTTCACGCGGAACAGCTCCCGCATAATCAGGTCGCTGATTCCAGGCAATGTCGCGCAATCGGACACGTCGACGCGCAGACGCTGCCACACCACGCTTGCCGTGGGGATGAACTCAAGTTGGGGGGCCGCACCTTCTGAAAGCGTGACGAGCTGCACCCCACGCGGACCCGTTTCCTTGATATCGCGCCCTTGGATGCATCCCGAGAACACGATGCGCGGATCGGCCTCGCTGGGGTGGATATAGCGCATGTGGATATGCCCGCATGCCCAGTAATCCATACCTGCAGAGAGCAGCACCGAAGGGTTGACCGGCGCTTTCACGGGATCAAGGTCCAATCCGGTATGCAGCATGCCGATGGCGAAAGGAGCCTGCACAACGTCAGGTTCGCGTTGCTGCAATGCCGTTAGCGCGGCAGTGCGCGTGATGCCGTCGGCGATGCACTCATCCAAAGGCCACGATTGGTTGTAATACCCGCGCCCGCCGATGATGCAGAGCGGCTTGCCATCGCGCCTATACAGCTCGAAACCCGGCTTGTCCGCCGGCAACATGTGCGCATTCTCCGGCAGGGAGAACGCGCTTTGCTGCCACGAGGTGTAAGGGTCGTGATTTCCCGTGATCAGGTACGCCGGAATGCCCGCTTTCCCCAGCGTGCGCATTCCCTCGAAAAACCGCAGGTAATCGCCGTACGATGCGCGTGATGCGTCGAACACGTCGCCCGCGATGACCACGAAGTCGACCTTGCGGGAAATAGCCGTGTCTATCACGCGGTCGAACGCCTCGGGGATAGCCTGCACCAGTCGGGCAGCCCATGCCGGCGACACCTTGGCAAGGCCGCGGAAAGGCGCACCAAGATGAAGGTCGGCGGCATGAAGGAATGTCAGGCTCTCAGTCATAGCTTCAGTTTACCCCGACCTCATGGCTGCGTGTGTTACATATAGTCGGGAACACGCGAATCGTCGATGAAGTCCATGAAGCGCGTGTATTCCGCGTTAAAGGCGAGCGTGATATCGCGCGTGGGACCGTTGCGGTGCTTGGCGACGATCAGGTCGGCGGTGCCCAAGTCGGGACGGTCCTCGCTTTCCGCCTCCATCTCGTCCATGCTTCGGTCGATGAACATGACGATGTCGGCGTCCTGCTCGATTGCGCCGGATTCACGCAGGTCGGAAAGCATCGGGCGCTTCTTTCCGCGCATTTCCACGGCACGGGAGAGCTGCGACAGCGCGATGACGGGCATGTCCATCTCCTTGGCGAGCACTTTCAAACCACGCGAGATCTCGGCGACCTCGACGGCACGGTTGCCGTCGCGACGCGCCTGCGGAGGCTGCATCAGCTGCAGGTAGTCGACGATGATCAGGCCCTTCTCGGCATCGCGAAGCTCGCGACGCGCCTTCGCGCGCAGCTCGAGGATGGAAAGCGCCGGCGTGTCGTCGAACTCGATCTTCAGCTTGGAAAGGTTGCTGGACGCCTCGATGATGGCCGCCCAGTCCGCGTCCTGCACCTGACCGGCGCGCAGCTTCGACAGGCTCACGCGCGCTTCGGATGCAAGGACACGCTGTACCAGCTGGGAGGCGCTCATTTCCAGCGACAGAAACGCCACGGTAGCGCCCAATTTCGCCGCACTCGTGCAAAGGTTCAACGCGAAGGCCGTCTTGCCGACACCAGGACGTGCTGCAAGGATGACCAGGTCGCCGCCGCGGAAGCCGTGGAACAGGTCGTCGACGTCCTTGAAGCCCGACGCGATGCCCGAAATCTTGTTCTCCTGCGCCGCCATCTCCTGCAGTTCTTCGAAGGCATCCACCAGCAGCGTATCAATGCCCGTGAACGCGCTGGAAACGCGCTTCTCCGTAACCGCGAACAGCGTTTTCTCCGCCTGCTCCACGACGACGCCCAGATCGTCGGGGGCATCGTAGGCAAGCGAACGGATTTCCCCGGATGCGCGAATGAGGTCGCGCAGGATGGACGTGCGTTTGACGATCTCAACGTGGTTCTGCCAGTTGACCAGGGCGAACGAATTGCTGGCAAGCTCCAGGATGTACGCCTGGCCGCCAACGGCCTCAAGCTGGCCCGTTGCCTTCAGGTTGTCGGCAACCGAGATTTGGTCGAGGGGGATATGACGCGTGTAAAGGTCGAGCATAGCCTCGAAAATGCGCTGATGGGCAGCTCGATAGAAGTTGTCGGGGATGAGCTTCGCTGCAACGTCCTTGATGGCTTCCTGGTTGAGCAGACACGCTGCCAGCACCGACTTCTCGGCCTCGATGTTCTGGGGCTCCATTTTGCGAATCGAGGAGCTCTCAGGCACCTCAGGGGCGAAATCAGGATTGTAGGGAACGTCAACGGGCATGCTGCTCATCCTTTCTTGTATCCGGCTTATCATACCGCAGTCAGAGTCGTGCCGCCGCCACTGCAAGGCGTCATCGACGGCAGAGCCCTGCAAAAAAGATGCTATGCACATTGTCTGAATCTCTGCCGGACAATAATGCACCTCTCTTCACCTGACAGCGACAAACGCCACGTGATGCGCCCAAGCAGGAGACACGGGCCCCTTTAACCGCCACATGGACGAAGATTCGCTAATGGCCTCTAGATAGAAAAATCCCCCGCATTAACGTACGGGGGATTTGCTAGTTCACTTTAAAGCGCTGAGTTATTCAGCGGCCTCTTCAGCAGCAGCCTCCTCGGCAACAGCCTCGGTCTCGACCTCTTCGGCCTCTTCCTCGGCAGCAACCTCGTCGATGCCCACCAGCAGCGTGACCGTGGCCTTGATGTCACGGTAGATGGAGATGACGACCTCGTGCTGACCGGCGGTCTTGATGGCCTTGCCGGCCTCGACACGACGGCGGTCGATCTCCACGCCCAGAGCCTCCTTGATGGACTCGGCGATCTGGGTGGCGGTAACGGAGCCGAACAGCTGGCCCTCTTCGCCGACCTTCGCGTCGACCTTCACGGAAGCACCGTCGAGCACGGACTTCAGCTTGTCAGCATCAGCCAGGCGAGTAGCCTCGCGCTTGGCGATGTTGTTCTTGCGCATCTCCAGCTGCTTCAGGTTGCCCTTCGTAGCCAGGATGGCGATGCCCTGCGGCATCAGGTAGTTGTTGGCAAAACCGGGGGCCACGTCCACGACGTCGCCTTCGCCGCCCTTGCCCTTGAGCTCTTGGAGCAGGATGACTTTCATGGTTCCTCCTTGCGCCTAGCGATTGCGACGGTCGCCGCGGCCGCTAATTGCGGGAACCGCGTAGGGCATCAGAGCCATCTCGCGAGCGCGCTTCACGGCGTTCGCGATGTCACGCTGGTGCTGGGTGCAGGCACCCGTCACGCGGCGCGGCTTGATCTTCCCGCGGTCGGTAACATACTTGCGCAGCATCTGAGTATCTTTGTAGTCGATGTACTCCGCGTCCTCTTTGCAGAACTGGCAGTACTTGCGACGAGGCTGCTTCGCGTAGTCGGACATTTGGTAAACCTCTTTCGCTTAAAACGGGATATCTTCGTCGTAAACCGAAGCAGAGGCATCTACGATCGGAGCTGCAACGGGAGCTGCCATCGGAACGGGCTGCGGGGCGTAACCGGCGGTCATGCCGTTGTCGTAACCCTGGTTGGCGTTGTTGCTGTTGCGGCTGGACATGAACTCCAACTCGTCGACGATCACTTCAAGCTTGCTGCGGCGCTGACCATCGCGTTCCCAAGAGCTGTAGCGAAGCTTGCCCTCGATGGCCACTTTCGTGCCCTTCGTAAGGTAGGGCTGCAGCTTCTCGCCGCGGGTGCCGAACATGGTGCAGTCGACAAAGTTCGGGTAATCCTCCCATTCGCCGGTCTGCTGGTTCTTGCGGCGGTCGTTGACCGCAACGCCGAACCCCAGGATGGCCATACCGCTTTGCGTGGAACGAATTTCGGCGTCGCGCGTAAGATTTCCGCTGATCATGACACGATTGATGCTCATGTGTATCTACCTCTTCTCATGCTGGGACCTTGAAGGCCCCTACGTAATCCTATTCGCGGTCGGTGCGCTTCACGATCATGTGGCGAACAACGACATCAGAGATGCGCAGCACGCGATCGAGTTCTGCAACCTCGGCGGGATCAGCGTGGAAATCGATGAGGGTGTAGACACCGTCGGTCAGACCATTGATCTCGTAAGCGAGTTTACGCTTGCCCCACTCGTCAACGTTGTCGACGGAACCCTCAGCGGACGTGATAATGCCCTGGATACGATTCATCGTATTTGCACGGGTTTCCTCGTCGGTAGACGGAGCAATAATAAACAGCAGTTCGTAAGCCTTCATCAGCTCACCTCCTTTGGACTTTACGGCCCCGGGCTGGTGAAGGCACACACCGGGGCAGGAATTAGCCTGACTATATTATCAAGCCCGATTCCTTAATTCCAGCCTTTGACCTTGCTTTCTTCCTTCTGCACCGTTTCAACACATCGCCGCACCCCCAGACGGCAGGCCCCTGCTCCATAGCCTGCCGTCTGCCCGCAATTGCAACTATAAGCACGCCATCTTGCATAACCCTTGTCGAAATGACGAAGGCGGTTCACCTGAACCTTGCAGGTGAACCGCCTTCGCTTCTATCGCAAGCCCATTACGTAGCCGGACAAGCTTGCATAGTTTGCTGATTCCGCACTACTCGATCTTCCGACCAGGGAGCTTTTCGAGAGTATCAGATGCTAAACTCTCAAACCCCACCCTCGGATCTGCAAATCTACATAGGGCGACCTCGATCTATTCGAGCTATTCCTCCTCGGAACCTTCGGCCTCCACGTCGAACTCGGTCTCATCCTCCGCGGTGTACTTCTCATCGATCTCATCATCGCTGTACTCGCCCGGGGCCTTCAGGGCGATCATGAAGTTCGGGGCCTCGCCGATGTATGCCGGCTCATCCTCGAACTCGACGGTGCCGTCCTCAGAGCACTCGTACAGGTAACCCACGGCGTAGCCCTTGTCGGCACCGGGCACGCCGCCTTCGGCGATGAGAGCATCCTTGGTGCCTTCGTCAACCTCGACATATCCGTCATAGCACAGCGCATAGGCCTGCGCGCCCTGTGCGTGCTGCACGGTGTGGCGAGCCGCATTGAAGCACGCCTCCACAGACTCGCCAGGATGATTCTCGATGAACAGGTTCTCCTTGACCGCCAACGCGGTGAACGGAACCACTTCGTTGCTCTGCGTCAGCTTCTGCTTCGCCTCATCCAGCGAGAACAGCATCACCTTCTCCAAGATCTCGGGAATCTCGGGCACTTCGTTATCCTGATTTTCAACAACGCGATCTGCCATTGCCGCATCCTTTCGGTTTCCTACAATGCGAAAGCCACGCCCCCGCATGCATTCCATGATGCATCCAGTGTAGCGTGGCTTTTGCGTGGCGGTATCGTCCTTGCAACGAACCGCTGAAAATCCGCGTTCGGGTTTTAGCGACGATGACGCTTGCGGCGCACCTTGTAGCCCTTCTTCTTGCCGCAGATGCCCTTCTCCTTCATTGCCAGGATCAGCTTCTCGGTGATGGCGTCGAGCTGAGCGACCTCTTCGGCGCTCAGGCAGGAGATAATCTCCTCGGCGGTCTTATCGTTGGCTGCAACGCGCTTCTCAGCAAGCTCACGGCCAAGCTCGGTCAGCTTCACCGCATAGGTGCGCGGCTGATCGACCGGCTCGATGGTCACATAGCCGTTGCGTTCGGCCTTCTTCACGACGTCCTTCAAGTTGCTGCGGTTCATGCCCAGCGTCTTGGTGAGGTCGCGCTGGGTAGCGCCATCATCGGCCAGCAGGGCCTGCAGCAGTGCGCCCTGACCGCGCTTAAAGCTCTTCGGGCCGTTCTTGCGAAACGCCAGGCGGACAAGCTTGTTCGCCTTCTTCATCTGAGCCAAAGACTTTGCGGCTTCGTTCATGGTGGTTCCTTCCTATAGCGACAAGGTTTGAGTGTTGTTCGAATGTCTTGAGTATAGAAGCGACGCTCGCCTGATGTTTCACGTGAAACACGTTATCCATAAACACTACGCGGATTACTATTTCCCCAGGTTATATTCATAGATATGATTATTCGTGAATTAGATTGCTTCTTGATTCCGCATCAAGGAATCGCTTTAAAAGGGCTTTACAGCCGTGTTTAATCCAAGAACACCGCCAGAGGAAACGGGGCAACAACCCCTGAAAACGAAAAAGCCCTTGCGCTTGCAAGGGCTTTACGATTCCTGGCGGAGGAGGAGGGATTCGAACCCTCGTCACCGGGGTTGCCGGTGAAACGGTTTTCGAGACCGCCGCATTCAACCACTCTGCCACCCCTCCGCGTGGGGTGGGTCGGCTGGGTATTTATGCCGACCTACAAAAAAGGCGTTACCGTAAAGGTTCCGCCGGGATAATCTGGCGGAGAGATGGGGATTCGAACCCCAGATACGCTTTTGGCGTATACACGATTTCCAATCGTGCACCTTCGGCCAGCTCGGTCATCTCTCCGCTTGCTTACAGACTGCATCGCATTCACGTTTTCTCTCGTGCGCTCATGCAGCGGTTAAATATTCTACACCATTTAGTACGAACTCACAAGAGAAAAATACTCATTGTTTTTGCCATTTTTCGCAACCTGCAACGGCACATCGAACAGCGAGCTCATCATCTGATCGGTCAGCATATCCTCTTTCGCGCCGTCAGCGAACAGCTTTCCTTCCTTGACCAGGACCAAGCGCTTGATTTCCGGGATGATATCTTCCGGATAATGGGTGATTAGCACGATGCCCTTGCCAGCCCTTGCGAGGTCGCGCATGCTTGAACGCACATAGTACATGCCCTCCGGATCCAGGCCCGTGCACGGCTCGTCGAGCAGCAATGTGCTCGGATCGTGTACAAGAGCGCGAGCAAAGAGCACGCGGCGCGCCTGCCCGCTCGACATGGTCATGATGTCCTGTTCGGCAAGCTTCGCCACGCCCAGCATATCCATGGCTTCGAGCGCCTTTGCGTGCGTACGCTCGTCGGGATGAACGTGTCGCGGAAGGCCGAGCGTTCCGAACAAGCCGCCTTCCACGATGTCCACGGCCGGCAGATGGACGTTGATCTGCGCCTGCATGGTAGAAGACACGATTCCCAGCGTTTTGCGCACATCCACCAGCGTCGCGCGTGGATTGCCGTTAAACTTAACCGGGGGCTGCTCACGATACAGCGGCATTACTTCTCTGGTGATAAGCTTCACGAACGTCGACTTCCCTGCGCCATTGGGACCTAGAAGCGCGATGTTCTCCCCTTTAGCAAGCGAGAACCTGTCAACATGCAGGATGGTTCGTCCCGCTCGCACGATCTCGGCATCGTTAAGCTCGAACAGCGGCTGCTCTGCGGTATTCTCTTCGTTCATATGCCCATTCCTTATCAAACGAAGAAGGGAACCCGCTGAAACGGGTTCCCTTCTTGTGCTTGCTTTACGCGCCGTTTTCAGACTAGTTTGCCGAAGACTTCCCCTCGGCATCGGTTGCGCTGACGGCATTGTCGGCGGAACCATCCGTGCTAGCGGAGGCATCGCCGTCCGTCGAACCGGCGGCCGAGACGTTCGCATCGGAGCTTTCGGTGCTGGAGGAATCATCGGTCTGATACTTCGACATGTCCACGTCATAAGGCAGGCCGGAGGGCATATCGTTGATCTTGAGGTCGGAAGATTCCTTCTTCTCCTTCAGCCAGTTCTGATAGTTCGTGGTCTTGCCCTGGGACTGCAGCGACTCCTTGATGGTCTCCTGCCACTCGGAGGGGATCTGGTCGATGCTGGTGATCTTCACCGTCTCGGTGCCGTCGTCGGCCTTCTCCTTCGGGGCGTTGTACACGTCGGTGCACTTGATGATATGGATACCATAGCTGCTGGTGACCAATCCGCTGACCTGGTCTTTCTCAAGGCCACTCAGCGCATCGGTATATTCCTGCACGAACGAGCTGGTCTTATCCCAGCCCACATCGCCGCCGGCATCCTTGGAACCCGTATCCTTGGAATACTGCTTGGCGGCCTCGGCGAAATCAAGCTCGCCGGAGTTGATCTTGTTCAGCACGTCCTGGGCGGTTGCCTCATCATCGGAATCGAACAGGATATGGCTGGAACGCTTGGCTCCATCGTAGGCGCTGGCATACATCTGCGCGTACTGGAGCATATCTTCGCTGGAGGGTTCCTCGGTGGAATCGAAGGTGTTGTACAGCTCCTTGGCCTTCAGCTGCAGCTCGATCTCGGAACGGTACTCACCCTCGGTCATGCCGGCCTGCTCGAGGGCGGACTGCCACTTCTCATCGCTGTCGTAGTTCGACTTCATCTTGTCGACGTAGCCATCAACCTCGGAGCTATCGATGTTGATGCCCTTTTCCTCGGCGCCGGAGTTGATGAGCTCGCGCGTGACATACGTGTTGATGATCTGCTCGCGCACGCCCGCCGGATCGGTTCCCATCTGGGCCAGGTAGTTGCCCCAGGAATCCTCATCGGTCAGACCCTGCTGCTCGCGCACGCTTTGGATGTAGTCGGTAACCGTGTCTTCGTAGATTTCGGTGCCGTTGATGGTGGCGGCCACTGCGCCCGAACCGGAATTCTGGTTATTGCTGGAGCAACCGGCAACGCCCACGATGCACGCCGCCGAAAGACCCATCGCGCAAACCGTTGAGATAATGCGAGATGCCTTCATAAAACCCTTCCTCAAACGCACGAAACCGCTGGACACACATACCCTGCGGTTAAATCGGAATGCCTCGTCGGTATTTTCCCACACAGCGGAATATGGCCCTTCTACCAGCACAATATGCCCATGCAGGTTTCACAGGAGCTGGTCTTTCTTGCGGTATTTGCTTCGCTTTGCATGAAAAAAGGCGGCCCGAAGGCCGCCTTGTGGATGATTTGCCGGTTCCATCGCGCCTCATTCTCGACGCGATCGGACCCTGTTCACGCGTAAGGTCGAAGAAGAAACGACCTTCGCGTTATTTCTTGTTCGCCTTCTTGCGCTCGATGGTGCTCAGGATGCGCTTGCGCAGGCGAATGGACTCGGGAGTAACCTCAACCATCTCGTCGTCCTCGATGTACTCCAGCGCCTCTTCAAGCGTGAAGGTGATCGGCGGGGTCAGCTGGATGGCCTTATCCGCGGTGGAGGAACGCTGGTTGCCCAGGTTCTTCGTCTTGGACACGTTCACCACCATGTCGCCTTCCTTGGCGGACTCGCCGACGATCATGCCCTCGTAGCACTCGTCGCCGGGCTTGACGAACAGGCGACCGCGCTGCTGCAGCGTGTCAAGCGCGTAGGCGACGGCCTTGTCGGTTGCCATAGCGATCATGCAACCGTTCTTGCGGCCGTCCATCTCACCGGAATACGGGCCGTACTCGCGGAAGTGATGGAACAGCACCGCCTCGCCGTGCGTTGCGTTGAGGATGCGCGTCTTCAGGCCCATGGTGCCGCGGGACGGGATGCTGAAGGTCAGGTGCGTCATGTTCTCGTCGGAGAACATGTCCTCCATGATGCCGCCGGCGGTGCCCATGACCTCAATGGCCTTGCCGGAGTAGTCGTTCGGCACGTCGACGGTGGCTTCCTCGATCGGCTCGAGCTTGTTGCCGTGCTCGTCGGTCTTGTACACGACCTGCGGGCGGCCGACCTGGAACTCGAAGCCCTCGCGACGCATGGTTTCCATGAGGACGGACAGATGGAGCACGCCACGGCCGGCGACGCGCACGCCGGACTTGTCCTCGGTCTCGTCGATGCGCATGGAGATGTTACTCTCCTTCTCGCGCATGAGGCGCTCCTTGAGCTGGCGGGCGCCGACGATATCGCCTTCGCGGCCGACCAACGGGCTGGTGGAAGCCTCGAACACGACCGCCATGGTGGGCTCCTCGACGGCGATGGGCTCCATCTCCACCGGGTTCTCGGGGTCGGTGATGACGTCGCCGATGTCTGCGGCCTCGACGCCGATCACGGCCACAATGTCGCCGGCGTGAGCTTCGGGAACCTCGGTCTTGCCCAGGTTCTCAAAGGTGTAGACCTTGCGGATGGTGGCGTTGTACTGGTTACCGTCGGGCTGCACGACCAGCACCTGCTCCTTCTCGTGCAGGGTGCCGCTGTGCAGACGGCCAACGCCGATACGACCCTCATAGCTGCTGTGGTCGACGGTGCAGACCTGCAAGGCCACCGGACCCTCGGCGTCCACATCGGGGCATGGGATTTCGTTGATGATGGTGTCGAGCAGCGGGATCATGTCCATGTTGCCGTCATCGGGCTCCAGACGGGCGTAGCCGTTGACCGCGGAAGCGTACACCACGGGGAAGTCAAGCTGCTCGTCGGAAGCGCCCAGCTCGACCATCAGGTCGAACACCTTGTCCACAGCACCCTCGGGATCGGCGTTGGGGCGGTCGATCTTGTTCACGACGACCACGATGCGCAGGCCGCGCTCAAGGGCGTGGGAGAGCACGAAACGCGTCTGAGGCTTGGGACCCTCGTAAGCGTCCACGATAAGGAGGGCGCCGTCGGCCATGTTCAGCACGCGCTCGACCTCACCGCCGAAGTCGGCATGGCCGGGCGTGTCGATGACGTTGATCTTGACGTCCTTGTAGTGAATGGAGATGTTCTTGGACAGGATGGTGATGCCGCGCTCGCGCTCCTGATCGTTGGAGTCCAAAACGCGCTCCTGCACTTCCTGGTTCTCACGGAACACGTGGGACGACCACAGCAGGCGGTCGACCAGCGTGGTCTTACCATGGTCGACGTGCGCGATGATGGCAACGTTGCGAAGGCCTTCTTGCTTCATACGGGTGTGCTACTCCTCTTCAGTTTCTTGCGCGATTTTGCGCTCTTCCCTATTCAATTCTTCAATATGCTCGGTAAGCGTGTTGATGGAACGTTGCGATGATACCACCTGGACAATGCCCCAAATAGCTGCAGTGCTCGCTATGGCGGCAACCACACCGAACAACCCGAAAGGGCGTCGGCCGCAGAACAAGGCCACCAATCCGCCGATAGCCGCCATGCCCAGGCCGTTGCGACGTTCGTCGAAAACCGCATCGCGTTGGCGCACCAGCTGCGTCCTGGCTGCGGCTATACCGGCAAGACGGGCGTCGGCATTGTCGTAAGCCGCGCGCGTGGGGCGTTTCGAGGCTGACGAGCCACCCGCTTTCCTGCGACCCTTCGACGATGTCAGGAAGTCGTAGGCCTCCTGCAGGTTCTTGAATTGCTCGGTTGCGCGATCTTGCAGCTTTTTGTTGGTGGCGAAGCGGTCGGGATGCAGGATTTGCACCGTTTCGCGATAAGCCGTCTTGATATCCTCGTCGGTAGCGTCCTCGTCCAATCCTAAGGCACGCAATGCTTCCAGACGGTTCATGACACCTCGCTTACCAGCTCGACCGTTTCCTACCCCGATACGAAAGCAGGCCCGTTAACGGACCTGCGGACAAAAAAATTGCAGGCCCGTTTCCGGACCTGCAAATAATCTTAAATGGTGGAGGTTAGGGGGATCGAACCCCTGACCTCAGGCTTGCAAAGCCCGCGCTCTCCCAGCTGAGCTAAACCCCCAACTCGCACTTTACAATAATAAACGCTCCACCGGCAAACTCGGCTCACGGTGGAGCGTTTATCGCAAATACTGGTGGGCCCGAATGGATTTGAACCAGCGACCTCACGCTTATCAGGCGTGCGCTCTAACCAACTGAGCTACGGGCCCCTTCGAAAAGTGCTCGTTTATTATAACCAGGGTTTCCAAGAATGGTCAAGAAGAAATTTCAACTTTTAGGAAAATTTTTTTCAACCGCTGTTTTACAGAAGAAACCGCAGGTCAGAGCCTTAATCACGCGTATAATCCCTTATATAGAGGTACCTGAAGGGCTCGATTTTATATATGAGCGAAACGCTTATAGTTAGGAGCAGGCTTGGTTCCCATTGCCGTGCAAAAGATCATTGTCGGAAGCGCTCCGGGTCCTTCCATCCTTGTGTTGCAGCCTATCGAGGAAAGTCCCGTGCCTGGAACATCGCGCATCGTTCCCATCATGGTGGGTGCCGCCGAAGCTGCTCAACTGCATCTGGCGGTCACCCATACCAAGATGGCACGCCCCACTACGCACGACCTGCTTCTCGACGCCCTTACAAACCTTGACGCAAGCGTCGACCATGTCCTTATCGACAAGGTGAAGGGATCTTTGTTCTTCGCGAAGCTCACGCTGCGCCAGCACGGAAGGCTTATCGAGCTTGACGCCCGTCCCAGCGATGCGCTCTCCTTGGCGTTGCGCGAGGATTCCCCGATCTATATCAACGAGGACGTGCTCGAGCGCGCTTCGTATCCCTACATCGTTCGCAAGCCCATCGAGGAAGAGTCTGCTGAAGAGGAACTTGAGGAGTTCCGCTCGTTCCTGGAGAACCTCGATCCGAAGGATTTCTCGTAGCGCCGATCAGGCTGCCCACGCGCGAGGTGCAAGCTCCCACGGTAGACCAGCTCGGCCACACCCCGATCAAGATGTTTCACGTGAAACATCCCATGCGGCCAGACAACAACGCACCCTAACAACAAGAAAGCCGCCCCAAACGGAGCGGCTTTCTTACAAGCTTACATATGTCGGAAGCTAGCTAGCTGACTACTCTTCCATCTCGTCGATGGACGACTCGTCCACCTCTTCGGCGCCGTCGGCGTTGGCAGCGCGCTTCTTCTTGCCGTGGGCGGCGATGGCGACAGCAGTCACGCGGTCGTTCTCGGCCACGTTCATGACGCGTACGCCTTGCGTGGAGCGACCAAGCTCGGAGATGCCCTCGACGGAAGTGCGCACCACAACGCCCTCCTCGGACATGATCATGATCTCATCATCGGACCCGACGATCTTCATGGCGGCCAGCAGGCCCTTCTTCTCCGTCATGGTGATGGTGAAGACGCCCTGGCCTCCGCGATGATGCGACGGATACTCGGAGATGGGCGTGCGCTTGCCGTAGCCCTTCTCGGTGATGACGAACAAGTCGGTCTCGGGGCGCGCAATCTCCATGCCGAGCACCTTGGCGTCCGCCGGCGCGTTCATACCGCGCACTCCCATGGTGCCGCGACCCATGGCGCGCACCTCGTCCTCGGGCCACATAATGGCCTTGCCAGCGGACGACACCATGATGACGTTCTCGCCCTGAGCCACGCGACGCACGCTGATAAGGCGGTCGCCGTCCTTGAGGTTGATGGCGATAAGGCCGTCGCGGCGCGTACGGTCGTACTGCTCCATGGACGTCTTCTTCACCATGCCGTGCTCGGTGGCGAACATGAGGTACTCGTCTGCCGGGAAGTCCTTCGTCGCGATGACCGCGCTGATGGTTTCGCCCTTCTCAAGCGGCAGCAGGTTCACGATGGCCGTGCCGCGCGCGTGGCGCGACGCCTCGGGCAGCTCGTACACCTTCAGGCGGTATACCTTGCCCGCAGTGGAGAAGAACAGCATGTAGGAGTGCGTGGAAGCCACAAACAGGTGCTCCACGAAGTCGGCGTCCTTCAAGTTCACGCCTTGCATGCCCTTGCCGCCGCGCTTCTGCTGGCGGTACGTGGCAACGGGAAGGCGCTTGACATAGCCGGCCTTCGTGACCGTGACCACCATGTTCTCCTCGGCGATGAGGTCCTCGACGTCCAGGTCCTTGGCAGCATCGGAGAGCTGCGTTCTGCGGGGAGTGTCGAATTTCTTCTTGATCTCCTGCAGCTCCTCCTTGATGATGTCGCGCACCAGCTGAGGGTCGGAGAGCACGCGGTTGTAGTACGCGATCTTCTCGCGCAGCTCTTCCAACTCGGACTGGATCTTCTCGCGCTCCAAACCGGTCAGACGGCGCAGGCGCATCTCCAGGATGGCGGTGGTCTGCTTGTCGGTCAGGCCGAAGCGCTCGGTCAGGCGAGCCGCCGCCTCCTTGTCGGTTTGCGAGGAGCGGATGATGCTGATGACCTCGTCGATATGATCGAGGGCGACCACATAGCCTTCCAGGATATGGGCGCGCTCCTCGGCTTTGGAAAGCTCGTAGCGCGTACGACGCACGATGACGTCTTCCTGGTGGGCGATGTAGTAGTGCAGCGTCTCCTTCAGGGAGAGCACGCGAGGCACGCCGTCGACGAGCGCGAGCATGATGACCCCGAAGCCCACCTGCAGCTGCGTGTGCTTATACAGCTTGTTGAGCACCACCTGCGGGATGGCGTCCTTCTTCAGCTCGATGATGATGTCGATGCCGTGGCGGTCGGCGCCGTCGTGGATGTTCGAGATCTCGGGAAGCTTCTTCTCGCGAACCAGCTCGCCGAGCTTCTCGAGCAAGCGCTGGCGGTTCACCTGGTACGGGATTTCCGTGACCACGATGGAGCTTTTGCCGTTCTTGCCCTCTTCGATCTTGCACTTCGCGCGCACGGTCAGGCTGCCGCGACCCGTCTCATAGGCGTCCAGGATGCCCTTTTTGCCCATGATAATGCCGCCGGTCGGGAAATCCGGGCCGGGAAGGGCGGTCATGAGCTCGGCGGTGGTCACCTCGGGGTTGTCGAGCATCATGCACGTGGCGTCGATGGTCTCGCCGAGGTTGTGCGGCGGGATGTTGGTGGCCATGCCGACGGCAATGCCGTTGGAGCCGTTGACCAGCAAGCTGGGAAAGCGCGCGGGCAGGACCGTGGGCTCCTCCAGGCTTTCGTCATAGTTGGGTTGGAAGTCGACCGTTTCCTTGTCGAGGTCGCGCAGCAGCTCCATGGCGGCCTTGCCCAGGCGAGCCTCTGTGTAACGCATTGCTGCGGCCGAGTCGCCGTCGATGGAGCCGAAGTTTCCGTGGCCGTCGATGAGCGGAACGCGCATGCTGAACGGCTGGGCCAGGCGAACCATGGTGTCGTACACGGCGGAGTCACCGTGGGGGTGATACTTGCCGATGACGTCGCCGACGGTTCGGGCGGACTTCATATGCGGACGGTTCGGCGTATAGCCGGACTCGTTCATGGCGTACAGGATGCGGCGATGGACCGGCTTCAGGCCATCGCGCACGTCGGGCAGGGCGCGGCTGACGATGACGCTCATGGAATACTCCAAGAACGAAGAGGCCATTTCCTTGCCAAGATATGCCGCACGAACGGTGGTGCCTTCGCCGCCGTTGGCGTCCTCGATGATGGAACCATGAGGGTTGGCGACGGTGGACATGTCGATGAGCGAGCGGGCCTTGTCTTCCTCGGACACCGGGCCCGACGTCACCGTATGGCCGGGCTCGGGCTGCTCGACGTCCTGCTCGCCGGCGTCCGCCGCATCTTCCTCAGCGGCATCGACCAAGCGCTTCAGGTCGTCGGGAAGCTCCTCGCCTCCCTGACCATCGCGGTTGTCAGTGTTATCTGCCATTCAATTCTCCTAGATGTCCAAGAATCTAACGTCGCGGGCGTGCTTCTGGATGAACTCCTTGCGCGGCTCTACCTGGTCGCCCATGAGCTCGCTGACCGTGCGCTCAGCCTCGGCGGCATCATCGATGCTCACCTGTAGAAGCGTACGGGTAGCAGGCTCCATGGTGGTTTCCCACAGCTGCTCGGGATCCATCTCACCAAGGCCCTTGTAGCGCTGCACGTCGAACTTCTCGGAGCCGCCCATTTCCTCGAGCTCGCGGCTCAGGCTGTTCTCGTCGTAGATATAGCGCTCGATCTTCGTGGAGCGGGTGTTCTTCTTCTTCACGCCGAAGATGGGCGGGCAAGCGATGTAGACGTAGCCGCGGTTGATGAGCTCGGGCATATAGCGATAGAAGAACGTCAGCAGCAGGATGCGGATGTGCGCGCCGTCGACGTCGGCATCGGTCATGATGATGATACGGTGGTAACGGGCCTGGTCGGCGTCGAAGTCCTCGCCGATGTTCGTGCCGATTGCCGTGATGAGCGAGCTGATGGTGTCGCTGGACAGGGCTCGATGCAGGCCGGCGCGCTCGACGTTGAGGATCTTACCACGCAGCGGCAGGATGGCCTGCGTCTTGCGATCGCGCGCCTGCTTGGCGCTGCCACCTGCGGAATCGCCCTCTACAATGAAGATTTCGGACTCTTCGGGCTTTTTGGACGAGCAGTCCGCCAGCTTGCCCGGCAGCGCGAACGAGTCGAGCACGCCCTTGCGGCGCGTCATCTCGCGAGCCTTGCGGGCAGCTTCGCGGGCCTTCAGTGCCTGCGTGGCCTTGCCGATGATGCGCTTGGCCGGCGCGGGGTTCTCCTCCAGGTACTCGGCCAGGCCCTGTGTGACGGCATTTTGCACAAGCGGACGAATCTCGGAGTTGCCGAGCTTCGTCTTCGTCTGACCCTCGAACTGCGGGTCGTGCAGCTTCACGGAGATGACGGCGGCCAAACCCTCGCGGGTGTCGTCGCCGGAGAGGTTGTTGTCCTTCTCCTTCAGGATGCCCTTGCTGCGCGCGTACTCGTTGATGGTGCGCGTGACGGCCTGCTTGAAGCCGTCGAGGTGCGTGCCGCCCTCGTGCGTGTTGATGTTGTTGGCAAACGCCATGACGGAGTTCGCGGAGAACGACGTGGACCACTGCATGGCCACCTCGACCGTGCCGTCGGCGCTTTCGGCCTCGAAATAGATGGGCTTGTTCAGCGTTTCGCGTCCCTCGTTGAGGTACGTCACGAAGTCGATGATGCCGCCTTCATACTGGAAGACGTCGTTATGAGGCTCGGGCGAGATGTCCGACACGATAAGGCTCGGGTTCGCGCGCTCGTCGGTCAACGTGATCTTCAGGCCCTTGTTCAGGAAGGCCATCTC
>CALEWN010000251.1 GCA_937925385.1 uncultured Senegalimassilia sp. | reverse complement strand
CAAATCAACCCCCTAACGCAGAAGACCCCTATAGGAGAAGCAGAACATTGTCTGTCCAACTATAGGGGTTCACTGCAGTTTTTTTTGGGGCGCAGTTCACGTACGGTCGGCTCTCGTGGTTTCAAGAGGCAAAACATATCGCTATCAAAGGTTCCTCTGTACCACTGGTTCGCAGATATGCCAGGCGGGGCTTCGGTACACACTCGTCTGCCCCGCCTGGCATCGCCTTTGCGTTAGAGCACCCACGCCTCGCTTTCGCGCTGCAGCTCCAACATGCGGCGGTATCTACCATCGGGCTTCTCACGCAGCTCTGCCGGGCTTCCCTGCTCCACCACACGACCGCCTTCAAGCACCACGATCTTGTCGGCATTGTCAACCGTACGCATGCGATGTGCGATAACGAGGACCGTCTTGCCTTGAAGCAGTTCAGAAAGAGCAGCTTGCACATGTGTCTCGTTTTCCACGTCGAGCGAGGCCGTTGCTTCATCGAGCAGCACGATCGGAGCGTCTTTCAACAGGGCGCGCGCAATCGAGATACGCTGGCGTTCACCACCGGAAAGCCTGCTGCCGTTTTCCCCGATCATCGTGTCGTAGCCGTTGGGCAAACGCTCCACGAACTCGTCGCAGCGCGCCGCCCTCGCCGCAGCGAGAACCTCCTCGTTCGTAGCATCCTTCTTCCCGAGGCGAATGTTCTCACGCACGGTGTCGTCGAAAAGCACCACGTCCTGGAACACCTCGGAGAATGCAGAAAGCAGCGTTTCCGGATCGACAGTAGAAACGTCAACGCCGCCCACGAAGATCGCGCCAGAGCTTACGTCCCAAAAACGTGAAGCGAGCTTGACAGCCGTGCTCTTGCCCGAACCGGACGCGCCCACAAGCGCTGTCACCTGTCCTTCCCGCGCCTTGAACGATACGCTACCCAAGACGTCCTCGCCGTCGGCGTATGCGAAACCCACGTCTTCGAAGACCACGTCATAGCCCTGAGGCTCGAACGAGGTGCTACCCGTCTGGACCGGCTCGTTCTCGATGGCGCGCATGCGCTCCAGGCTTAAACTCATGTCCATCAGCTCGGCTACAGCCTGCAAAACAACGTTGATGGGATCGTAGACCCTCGTCACCGCCAACAGGTATACAAAGAACACGAGGAAGTCGACTTGCCCCGTCACGAGCAGCATCGTCCCCACCACGATGACGGATGCGGTTCCCAGACGCAGAAAGCCTTGGGCGGAGCATACCGCCACACCCATAGCCAACTCGGCATCGATCTTCTCTCTCTCGAAACGATCGATACGGCAATCAAGCTCATCTTGGAATGCGCCCACCTTGTTGAGCGAGCGTATCTCACGATGGCATTCAAGGTATTCCTGCAGACCATCGGCAAACGAAAGGGACGCCGCGTTCTTCTTCGCGGTATGCGACTTCTGGATGCGCGCAGTCAGAAGCAACGCCGCGAGCGCTACGGGAATGGGCCAGAGGGCAGATGCCGCCAACCTCCAGTCGAACGCGAACATCATAGCGGCGAATACCAGCGTCGAAGCGCCCATGCCGAAAATCTGCGGCATGGTGTGCGAGAACAGGCGTTCCTGATCGGAGCAGTCCTTCATGATAACGCTCGTCAAGTCGGACAAATCGCGCCTTCCGAAAAACGAGAGCGGAAGCAGGCGCAAACGCTCCGCGATGGCGATACGCTTGCGGGCGCTTTCTTGGTAGACCACCGTGTACGTCGCGCGATATTCCCACATCTGTGTGACGAACATCACAACAAGTGCCGCCACAATGCCCGCTGCATAGAGCGCCATGCTTGGCAGGCCAACTGAAGGGTTGTCCAAGTACCTTATGAAATCGCTTGCGACGAAGTACAGCACCACGATGGGCAGCATCAGCATCAGGTTCGCCAACGCACAGAACCCAGCACCGCGCATAAAATCCTTCATGCCTTGATCGGTCAAGGCAAAAGCATCTTGAATCCTACGCCACATGGCTGTCACCCCCTTCAATCCTCCACGTCGCGCTCGTTCGGTAGTCTCGCCACATGCGCGCATACAGTCCGCCTTGCGCGACGAGTTCTTCATGGGTACCCTGTTCCGCGACAGAACCACGGTCGATGACGAAGATGCGATCCGCATTCACGACGGTTGACAGACGGTGCGCGATCATAAGCACCGTCTTGTCTGCGCAAAGCGTTGCAAGAGCGGCCTGGATCAGCGCCTCATTTTCGGGGTCGGCAAACGCCGTCGCCTCGTCGAGAACCACAATCGGGGCTCCCTTCAATATGGCACGCGCAAGCGCGATGCGCTGACGCTCTCCCCCGGAAAGATACACGCCAGCTTTTCCTACCACGGTGTTCGCGCCATCGGGGAACTTGGCAATGATGTCATCGCACTGGGCCGCATGAAGAGCCGCGAGCACCTCGGCATCGCTTGCATCGGGGCGGCCCGCACGCACGTTATCAGCCAAGCTTTGCTTGAACAGTCGATCGTCTTGGAACACGAAAGAAACGGCACCCATCAGTTCCTCGACAGGAATTCGTCGCACATCCGCCCCGCCCACGAGAACGACACCCTCATCTGCGTCCCAAAAGCGCGGAACGAGCGACGCGAGCGTCGACTTGCCTCCGCCCGACGGCCCGACGAGAGCCACCGTCGCCCCGGCGGGAACGGAAAGCGACACGTTGCAAAGCGCCGGTTCCCTGGACCCCGGATACGAGAAGCTGACGCCCGCAAGCTCGATGCTCGCCTCCTTCGGATGGAGAGCTTTGGCAGACTCCACCTCGTCGATGGGAGCGACTTCCGTGATCGTGCTCATCCGCCGCAGCGCGTCTTCGGCGATCATGACGGCCTCCGACGAATACATGACCTTCGACATCATCGTTGTCGTCATCGCCGAGAAGAACGCATAGAACAGGAAGTCGATCAGGAAAGCCGGGAAATCAGGTGCGACGGCCGCAAGCGCAATACCCGCAGGTACGAGCACCGCGAAAGTCGAGTTGATCGCAACCAGCTGCACGACTTGGGGTCGTCGGCAATACTCGGTATAATTCGTCGCCATGTCGCGATAGTCGATGATCGCCTCGTGGAAGGCCCTGAACGAAAGCACCGTCTGCTGGAATACCTTTACCACGGGTATGCCTCGAACGTATTCGGTTGCCGCAGCGCTCATACGCATGAGAGCCGCCTGGTACAGCTCCATGAAATGGCGGCCGCCCTTCGCGTCCTCGCGGCCCATCATCCACCACATCGCGGCGAAGGAAACGGCGATGGGGACGAGGCACAAAAGCCCCATCCTCCAGTCGAACAGGAACGCCACGACGAAGAAGATCACCGGGGTGGCGAAAGAGCCAACGATATCGGGCAGCTTGTGGGCGATGAGGTCTTCGGTCTGACCCGCGCACCCGTCGATCACGCGCCGCATCTCCCCTGACGAGTGCGCGCTGAAATACCCTATCGGGATCCGCGCCACGCGGCGCACCATCGCTTTGCGCATATTTGCCGCGATGCGGAAGGCCGCAAGATGCGAAGCCATGAGCGCGCCAAAATACACGATGATGCCCAGCACGGCGAAAACCACAGCAAGCACAGCCCACATCGCGGCAGATGATGCTTCTGCCCAGTTCGGGTACACCGAAACCAAGTCGCGAACCACGAACCATACGCAAACAAGCGGCATCACGGTGAGCACGGCGTTCAGCACCGAAAGGCCGCATCCTACATACGCCAAGACCCGCCGCTTGCCAGCAAACCCCAACAGCTCGAGAATCGCGTTTTTCTTCTTGGCAGGACCTTCTTTCCCCACATCCTTTCCTACTCCTGCCGTTAGAGTACCGTCTTCCCTGGTCATTGCCATATTTACCTCCCGGCCGTTAATCTACATGCCAAGCTTGGCAAAGTGCTTCGAGAACACCTTGGTACCGATGAAGCCGCCGATGAGGCCGCCAGCGATGGTGGCAGCGCCGGTAACGACGCCCATTGGGCTTAGAATCGAATTAACAAGCGTTTGGCCGTACTCGAGGGTCATGCCGGCTTGAACGCACATCTCGGCATAAGCCTCGCCCATCATAAGGATGAGAGAGATCTGCCCCAGCCAGAAGCAGAACGTGAACGCGGCAAAGGCACAGATAAGCTTGGTCTTGGTGCGCTTCTGCGGATCGCCTGCGATAAGGTCTGCCACGATACCGCCCACGACAATGCCGACAGGACCGCTCCAGAACATGCCCATCAGAAGGCCGACAGCACCAACGATGATGCCCATGATGGCGATCGCGCCACGCTTCGGGACGCGATAGGCCAGGTACATGAACACGGTACCGGCGAACAACGCGCCTACCGTGTGAGTAAACCAGCACAGGTTGGCATTCGCGCTGAAGATGATCGAGAAGACCATGAACACCAGAAACAAAAGGATGCCGAACACGGCGATAAAGACGAAGTCTTTCGGGTTCAAGCCATCACGCTCTTTTGCGGCAGAACCGATTGTTGCTTTGCTTGTCATTGTGAAACCTTTCTCTTGTTACTGTATTTCCGCAAACCCGAAATTGAGCTTCAACTTCGGAAGTGTTGCCTTGTTTAAGGGGAATCGCTCGGCGATGCGCCCGTCTTCGACCAGGGCTATCTCATCGCATGCCGAGCAGAGGAATTCATAGTCGTGCGAGACAACGCAGGCAGCGATTCCCGCATCGCGCATGCGCGCGATTTGGGCATCTATTCGACGCATGTTGCGATAATCCAAGCCACTCGTAGGCTCGTCGAGAATCATCGCGCGGGCACTCGAAAGCAAGCCAGCAGCGATGGAAAGCCGTTGGCGCTCCCCGCCTGAAAGGGAGAGCGGGTGCCTGTCGGCAAGACCTTCGAGAGCAAGCGCAGCCTTTATTGCTGCAATCCGGTCCTTATTACCTAGGCTGTCTTCCGCGCCATCCGAAGAGCACGCGCTCGCAAGCTCATCGTCGACGGTGCTGCTGAACAACTGGTATCCCGGTTCTTGCATAACCAGGTACACGCGCCCCGCCCGTTTCCTTGCGCGAAGCGGCACGTCGTCGACCTCGATCACCCCCGCCTTTTCCTTGAGAAGGCCGGCCATGCACCGGGCAAACGTCGTTTTCCCAGCCCCGTTGTGCCCCACAATACCGACGACGCTACCCGGAAGGAGGCAGAAATCGAGACCGTTCAAGACCGCAGGCGCACCGCGGTAGCCAGCAACTACGCCGCTCATACGTACGACGGGTTTCCCGCAAGAAGGCAAGCCGGAAACGGTCGAATCGACCACATCGGCCGAGGGCGACACCGCCACAACGGAGTCGATTTCAGCAAGAGAGGCGGCGCGCAGCCCCATATCGGTTCTCGTTTGGCTATGTCACAATAAATAGTTGATAATCAATACCAAACGTGCAATAATGAAATTGCAATGAGCATTCAACCCGCAA
>CALEWN010000250.1 GCA_937925385.1 uncultured Senegalimassilia sp. | reverse complement strand
TGTTCGGCACGTTGTTCGTCTCCGCGCTGAAGGGCGTGGCACCCATCCTGGTATTCTTCTTGGTCATCAGCGCGCTTGCAAACGCCAAGGGCGCCGGTGCCATGAAGGTGGTCGTGATCTTGTATCTGGCCGCTACGTTCATCGCGGCGTTCGTCGCCGTTTTGATGAGCTCCTTGTTCCCCGTGGAGCTTACCCTGGCCGCTGCGCAGGACACCTCCGCGGCTCCCTCCGATATCGGATCGGTGTTCTCCAAGCTGCTGCTGTCCATCGCCTCCAATCCTGTTGATGCCCTTACCAACGCTAATTACCTGGGTATCCTCGCCTGGGCTGTGCTTCTTGGCATTGCCCTGCGCCATGCCAAGGATGGCGTGAAGGACGTTTTCGCGGCTATCCCCGAAGCGGTTTCCCAGGTTGTGCGTTGGATCATCTCCCTGGCGCCCTTCGGCATCATGGGTTTGGTGTACACCTCGGTCAGCACCAACGGCCTTGAGATCTTCACCGAGTACGGCCAGCTTCTGCTCGTGCTGCTTGCGGCTATGGCCGTGGTCGCTTTCGTGACCAATCCGCTTCTGGCGTTCGCGTGCTTCCGTAAGAATCCCTATCCGCTGGTTTGGCGCTGCACGAAGGATTCAGGCGTCACGGCGTTCTTCACCCGCAGCTCCGCTGCTAACATCCCCGTGAACATGGAGCTTTGCAAGAAGCTGGGCCTGAACAAGGACAACTACTCCGTGTCCATCCCCCTGGGTGCCACCATCAACATGGGCGGCGCGGCCGTCACCATCTCCCTTATGGCTATGATGGCAGCCCACACCATGGGTATCCAGGTCGGTTTCGGCACCGCTGTCATCCTGGGTGCGCTTTCCGCCGTGTCGGCTTGCGGCGCTTCCGGCGTCGCTGGCGGCAGCCTGCTGCTCATCCCGCTGGCCTGCAGCTTGTTCGGCATCGGCAACGATGTCGCCATGCAGGTTGTCGGTATCGGTTTCGTCATCGGCGTTATCCAGGACTCTGTGGAGACCGCCATCAACTCCTCCACCGACGTGCTGTTCGCGGCTTCCGCCGAATACATGCAGTGGCGTCGCGAGGGCCGCGAGTTCAAGCCCGGAGCTGATGCGTAGGGCATAAGCGTTAGCTCGCATATATCCCGATATCTAAGGAAGGGGCGCAATCGCGCCCCTTCCTTGCGTTAATGACTTCAGTCTGGCGCGCGCGTAGCCGCGCCAAGTAAACCGCCCGCTATGCGGGCGGACGACAACCTGCTTTACAAAACCACCCTCCCGCCGGATATTGACGATTGTTCAGGCCGTCAAGAATCCGAGAAGGAAGGGTGGTGTTCGGCTATGGCCAACAAAGCCTACAGCCTTTCGCACGCGAAGTGGATGTGCAAGTACCACATCGTGTTCACGCCGAAGTATAGGCGAAAGGCCATCTACGGCCAAATCAGGTCCGACATAGGGGAGATCCTGAGGAGGCTCTGCGAGTACAAGGGCGTCGAGATAATAGAGGGGCACCTCATGCCCGACCATGTGCGCATGCTGCTGGCGATACCGCCGAAGTACAGCGTGTCGAGCGTGATGGGCTACCTGAAGGGCAAGAGCTCGCTCATGATCTTCGACAAGCACGCGAACCTGAAGTACAAGTTCGGCAACAGGAGGTTCTGGGCGGAGGGCTGCTACGTCTCCACCGTCGGGCTCAACGAGGCGACCATCGCGAAGTACATCAGGGAGCAGGAGGCCGCCGACATCGCGCTGGACAAGCTGAGCGTCAAGGAGCGCTCCGACCCGTTCAAGAAGTAGCCGGGGCCCGCCGGTTCGACCGGCTCGCCACGGGTCAAGGGCAATAGGGCCTGAACAGCGTGAAGGCCGGCGTCTTTAGGCGCGCGCCGGCCTTCCATGGGTTATACCCTAAGAGCAAACCACCCGCTATGCGGGTGGTCCTGATTTTCCCTTAGGCATGCCGCCGTTTCCTCGCTTGTACTCATATGGGTATTTCCCGCAAAGCGTGTGAGGTCGCTTGCATGGGGGACGGGTGCCGTCACAATGGCCGTATGGATAACAAACGCACAGGCTACGGGCGCGACCGTTATGGCGCGGGCCGGGCAAACACGAACCAATCATCCAACGGCAGGCGCGCAACCGCTGCGGACGTGCGCGCTCAAAGCCGCTATGCGCGCGATAGCTATGGCGGCGAACGGCCCTCCGTCGATCAGGGCGAACCGTCGGTGCGTCGCCTTTCACGCGACGAGTACGCCAAAACCCACAAGCACAAAAAACACGGCAAGCTGTTCTATGCCGGCATCGCGGCGCTGGCCGTGGCGGTCATCGCCGTCGGCGCGGCGTTCGCATACGTGCAGGTGCTTTCCGGCAACCTGCACGCCGGCTTGGGCAACGTAGGGAAGTACCTGGTCAAAACCAACATGACCAAAGAGCCGTTCTACATGCTGCTCATGGGAACCGATGGCTCCGAGGAGCGCGACGAGTCCGGCGATTTCGGCGACAGCTATCGCACCGACAGCATCATGCTCGCGCGCATCGACCCTGTGAACAAGAAGGTCACGCTAATCTCGCTGCACCGCGACACCATGGTCGACATGGGCGAATACGGTGTGAACAAGCTCAATGCGGCGCACGTGTTCGGCGGCCCCGCGCTCTCGGTGCAGACGGTGTCGAAGCTGGCGGGCGTCGATATCTCGCATTACGCCGAGATCAACTTCGACGGCTTCCGGGACATCGTCGATGCGCTCGGCGGCATCGAGGTGGACGTGCCCATGACCATCGACGACGAGGACGCCGGCGGTCATCTGGACGCCGGCCCGCAAACGCTCAACGGCGACCAGGCCCTTATCCTGTGCCGCGCGCGCCATGCCTACGACGAGATCGGCCCGGGCGACGAGTACCGCGCCGCCAACCAGCGCCTGGTCATGTCAGCCATCGCCAAGAAGCTGCTGTCGGCTGACGCGGCGTCCATGGCTTCCACCGTGCAGGCGCTCTCGAAGTACGTCACCACCGACCTGGGCGTCACCGACATCGTCGGGCTTGCGCAGGCCATGCAGGGCCTCGACCCGTCCACCGACATCTATTCCGCCATGGAACCCACCACTTCCGAGTACGTCGACGGCGTTTGGTACGAGGTGAACAACACCGCGGAATGGAAGGCCATGATGAAGCGTGTCGATGCGGGCCTGCCGCCCACCGAAGGCGACGTCGTCGACAAGACTTCGGGTACCATTCTGGCCACCACCGGCGATGGCGGCGCCACAAGCGGCGGCACTTCGGGTGAGGGCGCGGGCGCGCTCAAACGCGGCGGCAGCGTGGCCATTCGCAACGGCAACGGCCTTGCGGGAGCCGGCCTCGACGCCACCGAGCGCATTCAGAGCCTTGGCTACAGCGTGAACACCAGCAACGCCGACAACTTCGATTACCAGGACACCGTGGTGGTGTACAACGATCCTTCCGACAAGGAAGCTGCCGAGGCCATCGTGAAGGCCCTCGGCGTGGGCAAGGCGGTGCAGAACTCGAACACCTACCTGTTCGAGGAGGACTTCCTCATCGTCCTAGGAGCCGACTGGAAATAAGCGTTGCGTTCGTTCTCTGACGCTGGCGAAACGGCGAGGGCCGCTGCGAACTGCGCAGCGGCCCTCGTTGTCTTCCCGGCCCTCGCCGGTTTTTGCGCGACCCCGCGCGCTACCCGACCTAAATCGATCCTCGTGCATCTCCGGGCGCTACCCGGTCACGGCGATGCTCCAATCGCCCAGCAGCAGCCCCTTCGCCAAACCCAGCACGGCGATATGCGCGGGGTAGTACGCGTAGAAGAACCACTTCATGGGCCTGCCGCGCCCGCCGTTGTACGCCCACAGCAACGGGATCGTGACGCTGCAGCCCGCCAGCGGATACAGCGCGAACGCCAGGTTCTGCAGCGTAGGCAGCTCAAGGACCTGCATAAGCGCCGGCACCCCCCCGGTGGCTATGGGCAGCAGCGCCGAGTACGCCACGCGCTGCCTGCGGTCCTTCACCACATGCAGCGTGAGCACCATGCAGGGTGCCAGGATGCCCCAATCGCAGAACGCCGTCAGGGCGGTCACCAGCGCGAACGTCAGCCAAAACAGTCCGCGTCGCCGCATGTGGTCGTACGCGTACAGCAGGCACAGGCACACGAACAGAGTGAACAGCACGTTCATCTCATGCGCCAGGAACAGCCCATAAGGTACTTGCGCTATCAGGGCGAATGTCAGCAGCCGTCGACCGTAGCGCCGCACGCTCGACGTATGGCGATACCCTTCCACCAGCAGAAACGCCATGATCGGAAACGTCAGGCCGCCAAGCGCGAACAGCGCGCACAGAAGCCCGGGCGGCAGGTAGTCCCAATATATGTAGCAGGCGTGGTTGCACGTCATGCCGGCGATAGCCAGCACTTTCAGGGGAAACGCGGTGAAACCGCGTTGGGGGCGCGGCTTTACCGCGGCGGATGTTCCAGCTTGTTGTATCATGCGCACAGTATACCCTACGTGCCGGCTCGGCGTTTCGCCTTCGGCACGCGTCCCCGTGGGGTGCGCCCCGCGAAACCTACGCTTGCGGCCCGCCCGCAAAGGATAGGAGCAACCATGGCAGCAATCATCAATCCGCGCAAGGTGGCCATCGTCGGCTGCGGGTTCGTGGGCTCGGCCAGCGCCTTCGCCCTCATGCAATCGGGCCTGTTCTCCGAGATGGTCCTCATCGACGTCGACCACGACCGCGCCGAGGGCGAGGCCCTCGACATCGCGCACGGCATGGCGTTCGGCAGCCCCATGAACATCTACGCGGGCGACTACTCCGATATCGACGACGCGGCCATCACCGTCATCACGGCCGGAGCGAACCAAGCGCCCGGGGAAACGCGCCTTGACCTGGTGAACAAGAACGTCGCCATCTTCAAGTCCATCATCCCGCAGATCGCCGAGCGCGATTATCAGGGCATCCTGCTGGTGGTCTCTAACCCCGTGGACATCCTGACCTACGTGGCCCTCAAGCTCTCGGGCATGCCCGCCAACCGCGTCATCGGCAGCGGCACCACGCTCGACACCGCGCGCTTCAAGTACGCCCTGGGCGAGCACTTGGGCGTTGACCCGCGCAACGTGCACGCCCGTATCATCGGCGAGCACGGCGATAGCGAGATCGCGGCATGGAGCTTGGCGAACATCTCCGGCATCCCGCTCAACGATTTCTGCGAGCTGCGCGGCCATACCGACCATCAGCACAACATGGATCGCATCGCCGAGGAAGTGAAGAACGCGGCTTACGAGATCATCAAGAAGAAGCGCGCCACCTACTACGGCATCGCCATGACGGTCAAGCGCATCTGCGAGGCCATCACCCGAGATGAGAAGCCCATTCTCCCCGTTTCAAACTACATCGACGGCGAGTACGGCCTGCACGACATCGTGCTGTCCATGCCCGCGGTCGTCGGCGCCAGCGGCATCGAGTACCAGGTGCCCATCAAGATCAACGAGAAGGAAACCGAGCAGCTCAAGGCATCTGCCGCCACGCTGCGATCGGTCATCGACAAGCTGGATCTCTAGCGCTCCATGCCCGCTCGGCGCCGCCTGAGTCCGGCGGCGCCGGCAATTGGCGGGCGGGCGGCGTCGCCTTGCGCGCCGGATCTCCTTCGCGGCGCCTGTCTTCTGCGCTTCGGCCCGTCGGGGCCGGCGAGCCGGCGTCTCTTCGCGCCTTCCGCATGTCCATCTTCTCCGGCTGTACGAAGCGCGCGGCTTCCACTCTAAACGCTGACCATTCCGCTTCCCCGTTCACAACTCCATCACACGGAGATGCCCAAACAGGGTGCCCTCTGCCACGGTTTGCTAAAATGCTTGGTACTTACGCAGAAAGAAGGTGCTCATGCTGTCTGGAGATATGGAAAAGCTCTACCCCTCCGCCAAGACCTTGGTGAAGGAATGCGTTGCCAGCCGCCTTCGTGCGAAGGACGCAACGCTTTACGGCTTTTCCGACGAAGCGCAGGAATGCGCACAGAATTACATGGGGTGGACGGATCTCGCCACGAATCCGCCGTACCCGCTGCACGAGATTCAGGCATTCGCTGATTCCATCATCGCCCAGGGTTTGAAGTCCGTGGTGCTTATCGGCCAAGGCGGCTCCACCCAGGCGCCCATGACCATAACCAAGTACCACAAGCCGGACTCCTCCCTGGTGAAGTTCCGCACGCTCGATTCCGATTCCCCGGTCCGTGTGCGCGGTATCCTGTCCGAGATCGACCCTCGCACCACGCTGTTCATCGTGTCTTCCAAATCGGGCGGCACCATCGAGCCGCGTCTGGCGCTGCGCGCCGTGCGCGATGCGCTGGCCGATCAAATCTCGGATCAGGAAATGGTGCAACACCTGGTGGCCATCACCGACCCCGGCTCCAAGCTCGAGCAGCAGGCTCGCGAGGAGGGCTGGGCCGCGGTGTTCTCCGGCGAGCCCACCGTGGGCGGCCGCTTCAGCGCTCTGTCCGTGTTCGGCCTGCTGCCTGCCGCGCTCGTGGGCATCAACCTGCAGGAGTTCATGCAGCACGCCGTCGAGGCCGAGCGCGCCTGCAGCGAGGATGCCATCGACAATCCGGCCATTGGCCTGGCGGCCTTCCTGTACGACAACTACGTGCAGGGCCGCAACAAGTTCAGCTTCCTTACGCAGAAGCGCGGCCGCGTGCTCGGCCTGTGGATCGAGCAGCTGGTCGCCGAAAGCGTCGGCAAGAACGGCCAGGGCATCCTGCCCAACATCGAGATCGACACGCTGCTGCTCAAGAAGGACCCGAGCGACCGCAGCGTCATCATGTATCAAACGAAGAACGACCTGTGGGACGAGCGTCACAACTTCGAGATGAGCCTGTCCTACATCGACCCCACCATCCCGCGCGCGGCCTTCAAGATCGAGTCCGTGTACGAGCTGCCCGAGCACTTCATCATGTGGGAGTACGCCATCGCCATGTGCGGCTACCTTATGAAGGTGTGTCCGTTCGATCAGCCCGACGTGGCGTCGGCAAAGGCCGCGGTGCTCGACATCCTGCGCGACGGCCAGCCCGAGCCCGACTACGTGCAGGACTTCATCGATGACGTGCACATGGGCCAGGTGGAGGTGCGCCAGGCTCCGTGCTTCAAGGACTGCGCCGACGTGCGCGCATCGCTGCGCGCGCTGCTCGCCAGCATCCAACCCGGCGATTTCTTCGCGCTCAACGCCTTCCTCCCGTTCACGGGCGAAGGTCGCCGCGAGGCGCTTGAGACCATCCGCCACGGTGTGGCCGAGAAACGCCGCGTGGTGTCGTGCCTGGAGGTCGGCCCGCGCTACCTGCACTCCACGGGCCAGCTGCAGAAGGGCGGCCCGAACTGCGGCGTGTTCCTCATCCTGTCGGCGGACGAGCTGAAGGACATCCCGCTGAAGGAAGAGGCTGAAAGCCTGGGCTCTTTGGCGAAGGCACAGGCATCGGGCGACCTGGTCACGCTCGCAAGCCGCGGCCGTCGTTGCGTGCATCTGCACCTGCCCGACAACTCGGGCGTCACCTTGCGCGCGCTGGCGGAAGTGGTGTGCGACATCTTGGAAGAGCTGCAGCAGGCGTAAAGCCCCTCGGCTCAACGGCTGAAATCCAACGCGCGTCGGCAATCTCGCCGACGCGCGTTTTTTGGAATCAGCCGGCGGAAAACAACGTAAACCTTAAATGAAAGGGCGTCGTATGATCGAAGCGCTCGACATACAGGTAAAAGGCATCGTGCAAGGGGTGGGCTTTCGTCCCTTCGTGTATCGTCTGGCGAAGAAGTACCAGCTCAACGGCTGGGTGCTCAATGCCGTTGAAGGCGTGTTCATCCACGTCGAGGGCGAGGCGAACCTTCTGGACAAGTTCGTCACCGAGCTGCACATGAACCCCCCGTCCGCCGCAAAGGTCAAGGAGATCGACCTCAAGGAGGTGCCGCTTGAGGGGTTCGATTCGTTCGACATCCGCTTCTCCGACGATCATAACGCCCAGCAGACCACGCTGGTTTCCCCCGACCTGGCCACCTGCGACGACTGCTTGGACGAGCTGTTCAACCCCGCAGATCGCCGCTACCGCTATCCGTTCATCAACTGCACGAACTGCGGCCCGCGCTTCACCATCATCGGGTCGCTGCCCTACGATCGCCCCGCAACGTCCATGAAGGATTTCCCCATGTGCCCGCGTTGCGCCGCTGAATACGCCGACCCACTCGACCGCCGCTTCCACGCGCAGCCCGATGCCTGCTGGGATTGCGGCCCGCACATCAGCTGGGTGAACCTTGCGAAAGGCCAGGAAGAGCCGCAGTGGGGGAACACGCGCGAGGAATCCGACGCCATTTTCGCGGAAGCGGTCAAACTGCTGCTCGATGGTGGCATCGTTGCGGTCAAGGGTCTCGGCGGCTTCCATCTGGTGTGCGACGCTTCGAATCCCGATGCGCTGGCGAAGCTGCGTCAACGCAAACGTCGCCAGGGCAAGGCGTTCGCCGTCATGGTGGCAGGTGCGGCCGACGCGCGCCGCGTGTGCCATGTCGACAAGGCGGAACAGGGTGTCCTGGAATCTACCAAGCGCCCCATCGTGCTGCTGCGCAAGCGTGCCGAGGCGCAGTTCGCCGCCGGTTTGGCCGATAACCTTCCCGAGCTGGGCGTCATGCTGCCCTGCACGCCCGTCCAGCACCTGCTGCTCCATGATTTCGCCGAGGCGCTGCGTGCCCAGCAGGGTGATTCCGAGCTTCCCATGTTGGTTATGACCTCGGGAAACCTGCATAACGAGCCCATCGTCACCGACGACGATCAAGCGCTGGTCAAGTTCGCCGGAATCGCCGACGCGGTCCTGGGCAACAACCGCCGCATCCTGTCGCGCTACGACGACTCGGTGCTGCGCGTGGTTCGCGTGGGCGACGAGCAGGCCATCCAGTTCATCCGTCGTGCTCGCGGCTTCGCCCCGCTGCCCATCGCGCTCGACTGCCCTGAGGCGCAGCCCAAGCAGGAAACCCTGCTGGCCACGGGCTCGGAGCAGAAGGCCACGTTCGCCCTGGTGCGCGCCGCCGCGGCTGACGACCAGCGCCCCGACGCGTTCGTCTCGCAGCACATCGGCGACGTCGAGAACGCGGAAACCTACGATGCCTGGCTCGAGGCCGAAGACCGCTATCGCCAGCTGTTCCAGGAAACCCCGCGTCGCCTCGCCTGCGATGCGCATCCCGAGTACCTCGCAAGCAAATGGGCTCGCGAACAGGCGCAACGCAACAATCTTCCCTTGACCGAGGTACAGCACCACCATGCGCACATCGCCTCGGTGCTGGGGGAGAACGGGTTGTTCGGGCCCGTATGCGGCATCGCGTTCGACGGCACGGGCTACGGCGCCGACGGCCGCGTGTGGGGCGGCGAGGTCCTGCTCGCCAACCAGCAGGCTTACGAGCGCTTCGCCAACTTCGCCTACGTTCCCATGCCCGGCGGCGCTGCGGCGGTGCGCAATCCGCTGCGCATGGCCTACGGCGTGCTGTACGAGTTCGACCTGCTTGAGCATCCCGGCGCGGCTGACGCGTTGTTGGCGCTGGGCGAACAGGCCGATGTGTGCGACCAGATGATCGAGCGCGGCCTGAACACGCCCTACACCTCCTCGGTCGGGCGTCTGTTCGACGCCGCCAGCGCGCTGCTCGGCGTGTGCCGCCAGCCGTCCTACGACGGGCAGCCGGCCATCGAGCTCGAGGCGGCCATGGGCGCGGTCCCCGAGGGGCTGCCGGCCACCGACGCTTACCATATAGATGTCGTGAAGAATACGGCCACCGAAACCAGCACCGCGCTCGACACGTCGGTCCTGCTGTTCGACGCTGCGCCGGCGTTCAAGGCGCTCCTCGACGACTTCGCTTCCGGCGTTCCTGTGGCTACCATCGCGCGCCGTTTCCACGATGCGTTCGTGAACGCCATCGTTATGGCTGCTCAGCTGGTGCAAAGCTTGTATGACATCACCACGGTCGCGCTGTCGGGCGGCGTGTTCCTCAACCGCTACCTGCTCGAGCACGTCGTGCCGGCGCTGCAGGGCAACGGCTTCACCGTGGCGCTCAACCGCGACCTGCCGCCGAGCGATGGCTGCATTTCCTACGGACAGGCTGTGGTAGCATGGGCAGCGAGACAAACGGACGAGACGGCGGGGAAGTAGCAACTCGGAAGGCGCGTAAGCGCCTGGCGGCGCATCCCCAAAACGTCTCATCATGAAAGGAAGAAGGCAGCGAATGTGCCTAGCTATTCCCGCGAAGATCGCGCAGCTTGACGGTGACGGCATGGCCACGGTGGACATCCTCGGCGTCACGCGCAGCGTGTCCATCGACCTCACGCCGCAGGCGGGCGTCGGCGATTTCGTGCTCGTGCACGCGGGCTTCGCCATCGAAGTGGTCGACCCTGATTACGCGCAGGAAACCATCGACCTCATCAAGGAGTTCCCCGACCTGGCGGGCGACGAGCTGCCCGCCGCAACGGCCTAGGCAACGCCTGATCGGCCGATCGCTTGCAGCCTCGCGGCGCGCAGGCGGTCGGCTTTTCGCATTTCGCCCCTCGTATCAAGGAATCCCATCATGCAACCCGAAAACATACATCGTAGCCGCACGGTCGACGCCGGCACCATGCAAAACGAGCTGGCGGCGTTCAAGGACCCGAAACTCGCCCGCGGTCTCATCGATTCCATCGCCAAGCTCGCGCCGGAAGCCGGCGTCACGCTCATGGAGGTGTGCGGCACGCACACCGTGGCCATCGCGCGCAACGGCATCCGCAACCTCATGCCCGAATGCGTTCGCCTCTCCTCAGGCCCGGGCTGCCCCGTGTGCGTCACCTCGAACCGCGATATCGACGCGGTCATCGCCCTCGCTCGCATCCCCGGCGTGACCATAGCCACGTTCGGCGACATGACGCGCGTGCCCGGTAGCACATCGAGCCTGCTCAAGGAGCAGGCGGCAGGCCGCAGCGTGCAGATCTGCTACTCGCCGCTCGATGCGCTCGCTTTGGCGAAGGCGAATCCCGATCGGGAGATCGTGTTCGTGGGCGTGGGCTTCGAGACCACCACGCAGCTGGTGGCCATAGCAATCAAGCGCCTGAAGAACTTCAGCGTCTTCGCCGCGCACAAGAACATGCCCGGTGCTCTGGAAACGCTGGTGAAGGACCCGGATCTCAAACTCGACGCCCTGATTCTTCCAGGCCACGTGGGCACCATCACCGGTACCAAGCCCTTCGAATTCCTGGCGAAGGAATACGGCATCCCCGGCGTGGTCACGGGCTTCGAGCCCGTTGACGTGCTCCAGGGCATCGCCATGATCGTGCGCCAGCTTCACGAGGGCAGGGCCGAGATCGAGATCGCCTACGCGCGCGGTGTCATGCCGCAGGGCAACCCTGTGGCCTTGGCGGCCATCGACGAGGTGTTCGAAACCTGCACCGCCAACTGGCGAGGTCTGGGTGATATCCCCGGCAGCGGATACCGTATCCGCGAAGAGTATGCGCAGTTCGACGCGCTAAAGCGCTTCCAGCCGGAAATCGAGCCCACCATCAACCCCAAGGGCTGCCGTTGCGGCGACGTTCTGCGCGCCCGCATGGAGCCCAGCGAGTGCCCCCTGTTCCGCAAGGTATGCACGCCCGAGAACCCGGTAGGGCCGTGCATGGTCAGCAGCGAGGGCAGCTGCGCCGCATATTATCGGTACTATTAAACGAAACCGATTGCGTCATCGCATCGCGGGACGGTCCAGCGTTCAAGCTGCGCCGTCCCGCGTCGTTTAGAGCCGGCAAACGCAGTCGTGCTGCGAAGCAAGAACACCGAAAACGGTCGAACAAGGGCGGAATCCGTGCTTAAGCGACTGCTCAAGCGACATACCCGCAAGTCAGAGGACGAAAGCCGTTTAATTCCCGAGCAAAGCCGCTTGCGGGCATTGAAAACGTTTAATTGCATCGATGTAGCAATTAAAAATCAATAGACGAAGGTTATCAGAGGCCAAGTTTCCCATTGATTGTGCAAATAAACGGCACTTTGGGAACCATAGATTTGACCACACAAATGCATGGATATTCAATTCGAACCGTTAATCATTCGAGCGAATCGGTTCAATCAAAGAAAATATCCAATAATCCAATGAAAAATGCATAAACGAATATTTCCTCTGTGTTACATATTATTGTGCAGCTGAACAATGAACTTGTACAAAGTGCCTGAAAATACGTGTAAATCACCTATTGCAGGCGCACAACTCTGGTGATATAAATATCTCGTCGGCAAAACCGGAACACGAAATGAAACGAACTTAAAGGGTTGCCAAGTGATCTTTCCCTCTCAGTGAATTTCAAATCAGAAGGCCGGTTGAGCCAAAGGGTACACAATAGGTAGTGTGCATCGTCGAAGGTGTAGGAAGCACCTTCAAAGAAAGGAGACAGTCATGG
>CALEWN010000249.1 GCA_937925385.1 uncultured Senegalimassilia sp. | reverse complement strand
CCGGCCTGCGGGCTTTTGCTGCGCATGAGCTGCGTATGGAAGAACTCCGCCGCCTCCGCGCACACGGCACGCAGCCGCGCCTTGGCGCCCTGCCCCATGCCGGGCCCACGTTTGCCCTGATCATCGGCGATGTCGATGTGAGCGCGCTCGGCCAGGTAACGCACGGCCTCGGGAAACGACAGGTCCTGGGACTTCATGATGAAGGCGAACACGTCGCCGCCTTCCCCGCAGCCGAAGCAATGCCACAGCTGCAGCGCCGGGTCTATTTTGCACGACGGGGTTTTCTCGTTATGGAACGGGCAGCACAGCCAGAAATCTCGGCCGCGCTGCTTGACCGGGCCCGTCTCGCCCATGATGGCGACCAAGTCGCTGGCCTCGCGAACCTTTTGGATATCCTCATCGCTGATCGCCATGAATGTGACCGAACCCCCGCCTTATGCCTGTATGCCTGATGCCGGCCGCGCGAAGGCGGGCCGCTTTGCTTTTTCGGGTAAAGTATACCGCATAGAACCTATGTTCCCGTATAAGCGGCGCGTGCGATACAATAAGCGCGTAACATCTCGACATGCGGAAAGGAAGCGCCGTGAGCGAGCCCGCATACCTGCAACTTGACCCCGAAGTGGAACAAGCCATAGCCGAGAACCTGCGCTGCGGGCGCATGCATCCGCGCAGCTTCCCCGACGAGGGCGTGCTCCGACGCGAGGACAACCCCCACGATGCGGCCACGATGTCGCGCCCTGCGTTCTCGCGAGACATCGACAAGATCATGAACATCCCCGCTTATAACCGCTATGCGGGCAAAACGCAGGTGTTCAGCCTGGTGGAGGATGACGATATCTGCCGTCGCGGGCTGCACGTGCAGCTAGTGGGGCGCATTGCGCGCAACATCGGCCGGCTGCTGGGATTGAACTGCCAGCTCATCGAGGCCATCGCGCTCGGCCACGACCTGGGCCACACGCCGTTCGGCCATGCCGGGGAGAAGTTCCTGTCGAAGTGCCTGCAAAGCCGCACGGGGCGCTGCTTTCACCACAACGTGCATTCCGTGCGGGTGATGGACCGCCTCTATCCCCGCAACATCAGCCTGCAAGTGCTTGATGGTGCGCTGTGCCACAACGGCGAGTTCGCCCAGCAGGTGCTTCACCAAGGAGACACGGAAACGTTCGCGCAGCTTGATGGGCTGGTCGAGGAATGCACGCTCGACGATTCCGCCATCAAGCGCCTGCGACCCTCCACCCTCGAAGGATGCGTGGTCCGCCTGGCCGACATGATCGCCTACCTGGGTAAAGACCGCGACGATGCCATCGCCATGGGCGTGCTGCCATCCCTTGACGGCTTCGAGACCGACGTCATCGGGCGCGACAACGCGCGCATCATCAACAACATCACCGTCGACGTGGTCAACCACAGCTTCGGGCAGGATGACATCCGCATGAGCCGGGAAGTGTTCGAGGACGTCAAGCGCGCAAAACAGCAGAACTACGAGCGCATCTACGATTGCGAAGGATGGCGCGCCGGAAGCGGAAACGCCGTCGGCGAGATGTTCGAGGACATGTACGACAGGCTTTTGACCGATCTTGAAACCGGTGACGAGCGGTCACCGGTTGTGTTGCACCACGCCAAGCAGCTAGCGGCGAAGTCACGCAGCATCACCGTTGAAGGCTACCTCGCGCATACCGACCGCAATCAGGTGGTTGTGGACTACATGGCGTCCATGACCGATCGCTATTTCATGGAGCTGTACCGATACCTGTTCCCCGACAGCGGCAAACACATCCTGGCGCGAGGCTACTGCGCCGACCTTCCCCGATCGAAAAGGAGTGACCAATGAAGTTCGTCATCGCATCCGACCTGCATGGAGCGGCGCCCGCCGTCCGCACCTTAGGCCAGCGCATCGACGAAGAAGCCCCCGACCGCGTGCTGCTGCTCGGCGACCTCCTCTATCACGGCCCGCGGAACAACCTGCCCGAGGGCTATGCGCCCAAAGAGGTGCTCGCCATCCTCAACGACATGGCAGAGCGCATCATCGCCGTGCGGGGAAATTGCGACGCGGAGGTCGATCAGATGGTGCTCGATTTCCCCTGCCTGAGCGATTTTTCCCAGGTGTGGGCCGATGGGCATCTGCTACATCTGAGCCATGGTCATCTTGCGGGCAACTCACCCGATCAGCCGCCCGCGCTGCCGAACGGAAGCGCATTGCTGACGGGGCACACGCACATCAAGCGGCTCGAGCTTGTCGACGGCGTGATGTTCGTGAACCCGGGAAGCACCTCCATCCCCAAGGACGGCGCCGCCAGCTACGCCGTCTACGAAAACGGCGCGTTCACCTTGAAATCGCTTAACGGCGAAACCCTGCAGGAAGCAGGCTGGGAATAGCAGGACGGCATCAAACGCAGGAAGGGCCGCAGCGCGCAGCTGCGGCCCTTCCCTTATCATATGGTTTGCAGGCGCCCGGTTACGACAACCTTCCGCGCTCGACGGTGTATGAAGCATCGCAAATAGCCGCCGTGGAAGCGCGATGGCTTACCAACACCACCGTTTTACCCTGTCGCGCTTCGAGCAACGCTCGCAGCACCGCCGCCTCGTTGAGGCTGTCAAGGTTGCTAGTGGGCTCGTCGAGCAGCACGAACGGGGCATCGTGCAAAAACATACGCGCAAGCCCGATGCGCTGACGCTCGCCGCCCGACAAGGTGTCGCCCAATTCGCCGACCGGCGTGTCCAATCCTTGCGGCAGACGCTCGATCAAGCCGATCAAAGCCGCCTTTCTGCAAGCCTCGACAAGCTCATCGGGGGTGGCATCGGGCTTTGCAAGCGCGATGTTGTCCCCCACCGTGCCGGAGAACAGGTGCGTCTCCTGCGTCATGTAGCCTTCTATGTTGCGAAGGCTTCCCGTGTTCACATCTCGAATATCCTGCCCGGATATGCGTATGCTGCCGTCGCTGGGATCCCAAAACCGCATGAACAGCTTGCAAAGCGTCGATTTTCCCGAACCGCTCCTGCCCGCCAAATGCACGATCGAGCCGGGCGCCACCTCAAGGGACACGTCCTTGAGAACCGGGCTTGCGCCGTACGAGAAATCGACGTGCTCGGCACCTGCGCCCGAGAACGCTTCCAAGCCGCAACCGTCGACGACATCCTCGGTCTGCGGCTGCTCGTCGAGCAGGTCGAGGACGCGCGCGCCACTCGCAAGCGTCTGCTGCAAGCCGCTTCCGAGGTTCGCAACCGCGATCACCGGACCGAAGGAGGACATGAGCGCCGCCACGCACGCAAAAGCCTGCCCGGCATCGATCGCGCCCTGTGCGCAAAGCGTTGCGGCAAGCGCCACAATCGCCACATCAAGCCCGAGCACCAAACCGTTCGTCGCCGCCATGCTGCGCGCCGCACGGCCCTTCAGGCGATCTTCCACCTTCGACAGCGCATCCATGCCAGTATCAAGCTGCTCGGCCCGCACACGCGCTTGACCGAACTGCAGCGTTTCACGCAAACCGCGCAAGCTGTCGAGCACGAACGAGTTCATGCCGCCGAGGGCATCGCGCAGCTCCCTGCCGCTATCTCCCGCCGCATGCGAGGCAGCCCACGGCGCAACCACG
>CALEWN010000248.1 GCA_937925385.1 uncultured Senegalimassilia sp. | reverse complement strand
CCGGCGGTAAGGCTCACTGCATGGCAACCGCCCAGGACCACAAGCGCGCCTTCGATGGCGACCGCGGCCCGAACACGGGCGGCATGGGCGTGTACTCCCCGGTGCCCATCGTCACCGATGAGGAGCTGGCGAACATGACGCACATGATGCGGGTTGCCGCAGCCGCAACGGCGCGCGAGCCCTTCAAGAACGATTACCGCGGCGTGCTCTACGGCGGTTTCATGCTGACGCCTGAGGGCCCGAAGGTGTTGGAGTACAACGCACGTTTCGGCGATCCTGAGACGCAGGTCGTGCTGCCGCGCCTTAAGAACGACCTGGTCGACGTCATGATGGCCGTGGCCGAAGGCCGCCCCGACGACATCGAGCTTGAGTGGGACGATCAGTGGGCCGTGTGCGTGGTGCTTGCTTCCGCCGGTTATCCGGGCAAGTACGAGAAGGGCAAGGTCATCCTGGGCGTTGAGGATGCCGAGGCCATGGAGGGCGTGACGGTGTTCCACGCCGGCACCGCCCGCAACGCAGACGGCGAGCTTGTCACCGCCGGCGGCCGTGTGCTCAACGTGGTTGCGCTGGGCAAGACGTTCGACGATGCCCGCGAGAAGGCCTACGAGGCGTGCGACGTCATCAACTTCGAGGGCAAGCAGCTGCGCTCCGACATCGGCGCCAAGGCCGCTGCAGGCCGCGGGGCCTGGGCGTAGGGCCGCGCTTTTCGTGCACGGGGAGCGAAGCTTTCGTCGAGATTATATGAGACTGAAACGGTAGGATATAATTCCTACCGTTTTCACTAGGACGAGAAAAGGAGCGCGCGTACATGCTGTCAGAGCGCCTGCTTACGAACGTGGTTCGCCAATGCACGAACCAGTACCTGAAGCTCAAACCCACCGATGAGGTGATGATGCCTGCGCCCGAGCAGGGAAAACGCTACATGCTGTACATGCACGTGCCGTTCTGCGAGCGCTTGTGCCCGTACTGCAGCTTCAACAGGTTCCCGTTCAGCGAGGAGCGCGCCCGCCCGTACTTCGAGAACATGCGCAAGGAGATGCGCATGCTGAAGGACCTGGGATACGACTTCGACAGCGTTTACATCGGCGGCGGCACTCCCACCATCATGATCGATGAGCTGTGCGACACCATCGACCAGGCGCGCGAGCTGTTCAATATCCAGGAGGTTTCGAGCGAGACGAATCCGAACCACCTGATTCCCAGCTATCTTGACAAGATGCAGGGTCGCGTGCAGCGCCTGTCCGTGGGCGTGCAGAGCTTCGACGACGGCCTGCTCAAGCAGATGGACCGCTACGACAAGTACGGCTGCGGCCAGGAGATCCTCGAGCGCATCCAGAATGCAAGCCCGTACTTCGTGTCCATGAACGCGGACATGATCTTCAACTTCCCGGCGCAAACCGAGGACATTCTGATCAGCGACATCGAGCGCGTCATCGAGAGCGGCTGCACGCAGACCACGTTTTATCCGCTGATGGCGTCGCCGTCGGTCGAGCGCAGCCTGGCCCGCACCGTGGGCAAGGTGGATTACGCCCGCGAGCAGAAGTACTACGAGATCATCAGCGAATTGCTGACGGGCGGTCCTTTGCACCTGTTCGAACACGGTTCGGCGTGGACGTTCAACAAGAGGAACACGTCGGCTGCTGGCGAGGATGCCATGATCGACGAGTACGTGGTCGACTACGAGGAGTATCCGGCCATCGGCAGCGGCGGCATCACGTACCTGGGCAGCAACCTGTATGTGAATACCTTCAGCGTGAAGGACTACAACAAGTGCATCGAAGCTGGTCGCATGTCCATTATGGGCAAAACCACCTTTAGCAAGCGCGATCGCATGCGTTATCGCTTCATGATGCAGCTGTTCGGCCTGCGCCTTGATAAACGCCAGTTCAAGAAGGACTTCGGTTGCTCGGTGGAGATGGGCCTGCCGGTGGAGATGGCGTTCATGAAGGCCTCGGGCGCGTTCGCTACCGACAATGCCGATGAGCTGACGCTGACTCCGAAGGGCCGCTACCTGCTGGTCGTCATGATGCGCCAGTTCTTCATCGGTGTGAACAACCTGCGCGATCAGGCTCGCGCCGTGCTTCCCGGCGAGGAGAAGGAGCTGCTGTTCGGCAGCGGCTGCGCCGAGTGCAAGTAGCAAGCCGCGTTCTTGGTAGTGGTTTCGCAGTCAGCTGTTCGGCGGCAAGTTGTGTGCGGGTTCGACGTTGCCGTCGAGCGGTCTTAAGCGAGTTGGCGTATCTGCTGGTCACGCGCTCGTTTAGGGCTGGTTTTGGCGCGTTCTCTCGAGAAGGGAAACGCATCTCAAAAAAGTTCGGAATCAGGGTTGACGAATGACGCGCACTGCCGTATTATACTATCTCGCGTTCGCAACGAACGACTTCTGGTCGGGTAGCTCAGTTGGTAGAGCAGGGGACTGAAAATCCCCGTGCCGAGGGTTCAAGTCCCCCTCCGACCACCATGAACTTTACAGGCCCGATGGTGAAAGCCATCGGGCCTGTTGCTTTTCCGAACCCGCTAATCGGGTTTCGCAATTGTGCTCTTGCTGTTTGGGTCCAGCTTTCTCGGTTTTGCTTCCCTGACCGCGCTGCTCCCTCTTCTCTGGCTTTGGCGTGTTTCGGTCTCCCATAATTTGCGTGCGGTTTTTCTTATGCTCCCACTTCCGCGCTACACTGCCTTTGAGAGCAAATCACGTGTTGAAAGGGTTGCGAAATGTCTTGCGATCATAAGAATCCCGTCATCGGCATCATCATGGGCTCCGAAAGCGATATGCCCGCCATGGAGCCTTGTATGAAGCAGCTTGAGGAGTTCGGCGTGCCGTACGAGGTGAAGGTGGCCAGCGCGCACCGCAAGCCCGCCGAGGTGCACGAGTGGGCCTCCACCGCGCACGAGCGCGGTATCAAGGTCATCATCGCCGCTGCCGGCAAGGCTGCTCATCTTGGCGGTGTGGTTGCCGCTTATACCCCGGACCCGGTTATCGCCGTTCCCATGAAGACGAGCGACCTGGGCGGTTTGGATTCGCTGCTGTCCATGGTGCAGATGCCTTCCGGCGTGCCGGTTGCCACCGTCGCCATCAACGGCGCGAAGAACGCGGCAATCTTGGCGGTGCAGATCATGGGTACCGGCTGCGACGGTGCTCGCCAGAAGATCATCGACATGAAGAAGGCCATGGCCGAGGCATAAAGCGGGCCACTTGCAAAAGGGCGACGGGGTAACCTGTCGCCCTTTTGCTATCATGAACAGGTATCAAGACGATTCCCTCCACGCTGTTTCACGTGAAACAGCGCAGGAGCGATTCCTGAAAAAAGCTTTGGAGCGGGGAAACATATGACGAAAAAACTGCTTATGGGCAATGAGGCGTTCGCTCATGCCGCGCTTGAGGCGGGGGTGCGCGTTGTCGCCGGCTATCCGGGGACGCCATCGTCCGAGGTAACGGAAACCGTGGCGAAGCTGCATGCTTCCGGCGCCGCTCAGGGTGTCCACGTTGAATGGTCAACGAACGAGAAGAGCGCGCTCGAGCTGCTCGCCGGCGCGTCGTATTGCGGCGCCCGTACGCTGTTTACCTGCAAGCAGGTGGGTCTGAACGTGGCAAGCGACCCGCTGATGAGCCTGAACTACGTGGGTGTGAAGGGCGGTACGGTGTTGTTCGTTGCCGACGATCCCGGCCCTATCTCATCGCAAACCGAGCAGGATACGCGCAGGTTCGGCAATTTCGCCAAGGTCCCGGTGCTCGACCCGGCAACGCCCGATCAGGGTTTCGCCATGATGAAGGCCGCGTTCGAGCTGTCCGAGCGTTACAAGACGCCGGTGATCATGCGCCCCACCACGCGCGTGTGTCATGCTTCGACGTTCTTCGACATTGCTGAGGAAACGCATGCCAAGCCCGTGCCCGAGGAAGGTTTCGAGCGAGACCCGCGCTGGGTTATCTTCCCGAAGCGCGCCTATGAGGGGCATGGGGAGATCAACGAGCGCCTGCGCGCAATCGCCGTCGATTATGCGACGAACCCCGTTTTCGGAGCGTTCAATCCCATCGATGAGCGTCGCGTTGCGGGCAAGATAACCCGTTACGGCATCGTAGCGGGCGGCGTGTCGGCAGCCTATGCCCTTGAGGCGATTCGCTTGCTCGAGGAGCGTGCGAACGATCGAGGAATGCAGCTGCCGGCGTATCGCTTCTGGCAAGTGGGCACCCCCTTCCCGTTCCCTGAGCGCACGTGCGCGGAGTTCGCCAAGGGTCTGACCGACGTGCTTGTGCTCGAAGAGCTTGACCACGTGCTGGAAGACGAGCTGCTGGCATTCGCCGGCAAGACGCATGCCGAATACAACACGCACGGCAAGCTGACGGGCGAGGCGCGCGACCGCGGCGAGAACGATGTCGATGACATTCTTGCCCGTTTGGCCGTCTATCTTGGCGTTCCCGAACTTGCCCAAACCGATGCACCGGCATCCTACGAAGCCGCCGACCCCGAGCAGCCTCTGCCGGTGCGCCCTCCGGTGCTGTGCCCTGGTTGCCCGCATCGTGGCAGCTTCTATGCTGTGAAGCGCGCGCTGGGCAAGACGCCCGCGGTGCTCTGCGGCGATATCGGATGCTATACGCTGGGCAACGCCATGCCGCTCGATGCGGTGGATACGTGCCTGTGCATGGGCGCCGGTATCACCATGGCGCAGGGTTTCTCCGTGGCCGAGCCGCAGAAGAAGGCCCTAGCGTTCGTAGGCGACTCGACGTTTTTCGCCAGCGGTTTGCCGGGAATCGTGAACGCGGTGTACAACGGGCATGATTTCACGCTGTGCGTGCTGGACAACGCCACCACCGCCATGACGGGCAGTCAGCCGCACCCGGGCACGGGTGTCACGCTGATGGGCGAACGCCGCAAGCCGGTTTCCATCGAGGGCGTGCTGAAGGCGGTCGGGTTCGAGTGCATCGTGCACGCCGACCCGCTGAACCTGCAGCAGTCCATCGATGCCGCACGCCAGGCGATCGATTTCGAGGGGCCTTCCGCCATCCTGTTCGAAAGCCCCTGCGTGCAGCTGTTCAAACCGGCGGCTCCCGTGGTGTTGGACGCGCAGCGTTGTACGGGCTGCAAGAAGTGCATCACCGAGATCGGATGCCCTGGCATCGGCTTCAACGCCGACGCCCGTGGCCCGAAAAGCGGGGAGCGTGGCCAGGCGTTCATCGACGCCGGCCAGTGCAACGGGTGCGGGCTGTGCACGCAGGTGTGCCCGTTCGACTGCATCTCCGTGGTTGACGCCGCAAGCGAGAAGAAGGAGGCCTAGCATGCTGAACATCCTGCTTACGGGCGTAGGCGGCCAGGGAACCGTGTTGGCCGCGAAGGTGCTTGCCCAGGCCGCCTTGGAGAAGGGTTGGAAAGTGCGTACGGCCGAGACCATCGGCATGGCGCAGCGCGGCGGCAACGTGGTGTCGCATGTGCGCATCGGCAACAAGGGCGAGCAGGTTCACGCGCCCTTGGTCAGCCGGGGAACCGCCGATTTGATTATCGCGTTCGAGCCGGCCGAGGCCGCGCGCGTGCTGCCGTACCTTGCTTCTGGAGGGACGCTGGTGTTCGCCACTACGGCGATCCAGCCGGTGACGGCAGCGTTGTCGAAGGACCCGTACCGTGCCAGCGACGTGATTGCGAACATCGAGCGCGCTGTCGCAGGTACACAGGCGAAGCTCGTGCCCGTCGACGATGCGGTGCTTACCAAGGCCGCCGGCAGCCTTAAGGTGCTCAACAGCCTGCTGCTCGCGAAGGCCTTGCAAACCGGATGCGTGCCCATCGACCTGGATGATCTTCGCGCGGCGGTAACCGCGTGCGTGAAGCCGCGCTTCGTGGATATGAACCTGCAAGCCATCAACGTGGCGGTGGGGGAATAGCGGCGCAAAACCCCGCATAACAAGCAACGGGACCGGAAATCGGTCCCGTTGCCGGTTTTGAGGGTTGCTTGCGGTGCCGTATGGCCTACAATGACCAGTATGACTTCGGTATTCGACATCCACTTTTCATCAGCCGCGCGCAACGCGTTGGCTGGTCGATGGCTTTAGCTTCAAGACCTGTAAGGCTTGGGGCCGATTTGTCGTGCTTTCCCGTAGCTTTTTCGGGCTTGAAGCGCCTACGCACTTTTCCTCACACAGTATGAATAACAAAGAAGCAAGCCATTTGAACAAGGGAGCATACTATGCAGATGAAGCCGGAGCAGCTTGAGATCATCAAAGAGCAGTTCAAAACCCTGAAGGACCGTTCTGCCTTCTACGCTCGCAAATTCAAGGACATCGATCTGTCCGACGTGCAAACCCAGGAAGATTTCGAGAAGCTGCCGTTCTCGGAAAAAGCCGATTTGCGCGAGGCATACCCGCTGGGATTGCAGGCGGTGCCGGATGAGAAGATCATCCGTATCCACAGCTCCTCGGGTACCACGGGCACCCCGGTCGTCATCCCCTATACGCAGAAGGACGTCGACGATTGGGCCACCATGTTCGCGCGCTGCTATGAGACGGCGGGCATCACGAACACCGACCGCATTCAAATCACCCCTGGTTATGGCCTGTGGACTGCCGGCATCGGCTTCCAGCTGGGCTGCGAGCGTCTGGGCGCCATGGCCATCCCCATGGGCCCCGGCAACACCGAGAAGCAGCTAAAGATGATGCAGGACCTGCATTCCACCGTCATCACGGGCACGTCCAGCTATGCGTTGCTGCTTGCCGAGGAGATCGAGAAGCGCGGCCTGCGCGACAAGCTCGACCTGCGCAAGGGCGTTATCGGCTCCGAGCGTTGGGGCGAGAAGATGCGTCAGCGCATCTCCAATGAGCTGGGCATCGAGATCTTCGACATTTACGGCTTGACCGAGATCTACGGCCCGGGCATCGGCATCTCCTGTGAAGAGCATCACGGCATGCACATCTGGGAGGACTACGTGTATTGCGAGATCATCGACCCGAAAACCGGCGAGCAGCTGCCCGACGGCGAAGTGGGCGAGCTGGTGCTCACCACGCTGCGCAAGGAAGGCGCGCCGCTTATCCGTTACCGCACGCACGACCTCACGCGCATCATCCCCGGCGACTGCAAGTGCAAGTTCGGCAGCCACCATCCGCGCATCGACATCCTGACGGGCCGCACCGACGACATGGTCAAGGTGAAGGGCTGCAACATGTTCCCCTCCCAGATCGAGGAGGTGCTGCAGTTCACCGATGGCGCATCGTCCGAGTATCAGGTGATGATCGAGGCCATCAATGGCCGCGATGTGCTCACGGTGCTGTTCGAGACGCCGCTCGAGGGCGAGGAGCGCGAGCGCTGCGAGGAGCAGTTGGCGGCCATCTTCAAGGCGAAGATCGGCTGCACCCCTGAGGCGAAAGGCGTTCCCATGGGCGAGCTGCCGCGCAGCGAGAAGAAGACGAAGCGCATCTTCGACTCCCGCTACTAAAAGCTTGCGAACCAATTGAATGAGAAGCGAAGCCGGGCCACGTGTCCGGCTTCGTTGTCTTTCAAGGGCGCCGACCTGGCCGGTTGATCGGGGAAGGGTGCTGCGTGGTTCGCGTCCATTCGGCTTCAACGTGCTCTGAGGCTCTTATTCCTCTTGTTTTGCTAATACGAACCGCTTTGCTAGGAAATAATGTTACCGTTCGGAGAAATTGTGAAGGGAAAAGCGCTCGACTGTGGTAAAGTAGCGCCCATGAGCATCGTAAACGGACATATTGCCGCATTCCGCAGCGCTCAGCATCCCGCTGAGCTGGCTGTTGCGCTGCGCGCCACCAATGTCCAGATGATGTATGTCGCAGGTAAGGCGGCCGGTATCTCCGGCGCAACAAAGCCCTGCTTTCCTTCCTATTATTATTCCTATCGATATCTGTAGCACACGGGGCTTAGCCGCTGCGTGCGTCCGTTAGACGTGGCGTATGTTCGCAGCGAACTCGGGCTTGTGCCGTGTGCGTTTCCGGGTTGGGTGATTTAGATGCGTTCGCTTGCCCAGCCGCGTCCCTGACGAGGGGCAACCGTTTTTCCGAGTAGGGAAGGCCTTACGGTCTACACGATATCGATCGGTAAAGGAACGATCATGGTCGCAAAAATCTGCATGGTTTTGATCTTCGTCGGCGTGGCGGTCGGCGTCGGCTTGTATTGCCGCCGCACCACCACGAGCGTCGATGGTTTCGTTCTGGGCGGACGCAACGTCGGCCCTTGGATGAGCGCATTCGCATACGGCACCAGCTACTTCTCCGCCGTGGTGTTCGTCGGCTATGCCGGCCAGTTCGGTTGGAAATACGGCATCGCCGCCGTGTGGGCAGGCATCGGCAACGCCATTCTCGGCAGCCTTTTGGCCTGGTGGGTGCTCGGCCCGCGTACGCGTGAGATGACGCATCGCCTGGGCGCCACCACCATGCCCGAGTTCTTCGGCAAGCGCTTCCAGTCGAAGGGCCTGCGCATCGCCAGCGCGGCAATCATCTTCGTGTTCCTGATTCCGTACACCGCAAGCGTGTACAACGGCCTGTCCCGCCTGTTCGGCATGGCGTTCGGCCTTCCTTACGAGGTGTGCGTCATCGGCATGGCCGTCATCACGTGCCTGTACGTGGTCCTGGGCGGCTACATGGCAACCGTCATGAACGACTTCCTGCAGGGCATCGTCATGCTGTTCGGCATCGTTGCGGTCATTGCGGCGGTTATCCTGAACAACGGCGGCTTCAGCGAGGCTATCACCACGCTGTCGCAGATCCCGGCCGAAGGTTCTCAGATGGCCGGCCCGTTCGTCAGCATGTTCGGCCCCGACCTGTTCAACCTGCTCGGCGTTGTAGTGCTGACCAGCCTTGGCACTTGGGGTTTGCCGCAGATGGTGCAGAAGTTCTACGCCATCAAGTCCGGCCCGGCGGTGAAGCAGGGCGCCATCATCTCCACGCTGTTCGCGTTCGTGGTTGCCGGTGGCAGCTACTTCCTGGGCGGTTTCGGCCGTCTGTACGCCGACAAGATCGAGATCGGCCCCACCGGCATCCCGGTGTACGACTCCATCATCCCGACCATGCTGTCCACCTTGCCCGATATCCTCATCGGCATCGTGATCGTGCTCGTGCTGTCCGCTAGCATGTCTACGCTGTCCTCGCTCGTGTTGACCTCGTCCTCCACGTTGACGCTCGACCTTCTGCAGGGCAACGTGGTGAAGAAGATGAGCGAGCAGAGCAAGCTTGGCTGGATGCGCGTCCTTATCGTGGTGTTCATCATCGTGTCCGCGGCGCTGGCGTTGGTGCAGTACAACTCCTCCATCACGTTCATTGCGCAGCTCATGGGCATCTCCTGGGGTGCGTTGGCCGGCGCGTTCCTCGGCCCGTTCCTTTGGGGCCTGTACTCCGGGCGCATCTCCAAGGCCGCCGTATGGTGCAGCTTCATCGTAGGCGTGTGCCTGACCAGCGGCAACATGGTGCTCACGCTGATGGGTACGCCGCTGATCTCCAGCCCCATCAACTGTGGCGCCTTGGCCATGCTGTTGTCGCTGATCATCGTGCCGGTGGTCAGCCTGTTCACCAAGTCCGTCCCGTTCGAGGTCAACCCGCCCAGTCCCGAGGGTGCTATCGACCGCGAATACCAGCACGAGCTGGCCGCGGAACGTAAGGCGGCGGAATAGCCTTCTGCTTGCGGTTCTCCGCTACGGCTTAGGCAGATTGCATAAAGCCGAATATCTTCAAGGAAGAGGCGGGCGAAGCATATCGTCTGCCTCTTCCTATTCCTTTTGTTTCACGTGAAACCCCTCCGGCGGAATCCTGATGCGGTTCGACCGTTGCGCTTGTATACTGATTCGCAATGGACTCTGAGGACCTTATGGAGAAAGGGAAGGGAAATGGAAGAGGCTTTCGAGCTTATCAGCACCGGCGCTTGGTCCATCGTGCCGCCGTTGCTGGCGTTGGCTCTGGCGCTCATCACCAAAGAGGTGTACTCGTCGCTGACCATCGGCGTATTCGTCGGCATGGTCATCTACCAGTTCACCCTCAACGGTGTCGGCGTCGACCAGCTGGTCACGGCATTCACCGATGTGCCGAACGCGATGGCGCTGCAGATCGCCGATAACGGAGCGTTGCTGCTGTTCCTTGCGTTATTGGGCGCGCTTACCGTGGTCATCGCCACGGCAGGTGGCAGCCGCGCTTATGCCGAGTGGGTGTCCACTCACATCAAGAACGCGCGCGCCGCGCAGGTGCTCACGGGTTTGCTGGGCATCATCATCTTCGTCGACGACTACTTCAACTGCTTGACGGTCGGCGCGGTCATGCGCCCCGTGACCGATCGCTTCCATGTCAGCCATGAGAAGCTGGCGTGGATCATCGACTCCACGGCAGCTCCGGTGTGCATCATCGCTCCGGTGTCTTCGTGGGCCGTTGCGGTCGGCGGTTACCTGGGAGACGACGGTTTCACCACGTTCGTGCAGTCCATCCCGTACAACTTCTACGCGCTGCTCACCATCTTCTTCGTGTTCTTCATGCTGATTACGAACAAGAACGATTACGGTCCGATGCGTGCGGCCGAGGCAGAGGCGAAGTCCTCCGAGGGCGCTCCTGCCGAGGGCGGCAAGCTGCTAGAGAGGCTGTCCACCATGGGCCTTTCCGATCAGGCGGAAGCCGATCCCGACGACCATACGAACCTGGAGTCGGTCGTCACCGAGCAGGCTGATATCGAGCAGTCCGCATCGGCGGCCATGGATGAGTACAAGGGCCTTAACATCTCCGAGAAGGGCAAGGTGTACGACCTGATCGTGCCCATCCTGGTGCTGATCTTCTTCTCTATCCTGGGCATGATGTACACGGGTGGATTCTTCGAGGGCGTCGACTTCGCCACCGCCGTTGGCGAGAACCCGGTCGGCGGCCTGTGCATCGGCGCTACGGTGGCCCTGTGCGTTGCCGGCGCCATGTTCCTGCCGCGCGGTCTGACCACGCTGAGCGGTTTCGTGGAGAGCATCTCCGAGGGCGTGCGTTCCATGGTCGGCGCCATCATGATCTTGGTGCTGGCATGGAGCCTGGGCGGTTGCTGCCGTTATATGCTCGGCACGGGCGACTTCGTCAGCAGCTTCCTGAACAGCTTGGGTGTGAGCTTGGCCATCCTGCCGTGCATCATCTTCCTGGTGGCCGGCTTCATCGGCTTCGCCATGGGCACGAGCTGGGGCACCATCGCGCTGATCCTGCCTATCGTGGTCGGCGTGTTCAACGAGGGAGACCCGCTGTTCCTGGTTGCCGTGGGCGCAACGCTGGCAGGTGCCGTGTACGGCGACCACATCTCGCCGATTTCCGACACCACCATCCTGTCGTCCGCCGGTGCGAAGTGCAACCACCTGCGTCACGTGGCCACGCAGCTGCCGTACGCGACCACCGTTATGGTCGTCTGCTTCGTGTGCTACGTCGTTGCTGGCTTTACGGGCAATCCCTGGATTTCCCTGGTGCTGGGTGCGGTGCTCATCGTTGTTGCGGTGAAAATCCTGCACAAGTCCAACATCGGCGTGAAGAAATAGGCTCCGATGCGCGGCATGTGCCGCAAAAGTCACAAGATAGCGAAGGGAGGGTTCCGTTGGGAACCCTCCCTTTTTTCATGCCGAGAAGATGCGGGGAAGGGGAAGGTCGTGAGGCTCGGTGGGCACGTGCTCGACGCGCTGCTCCTCGAACGCCACGCCGGCTACGAAGCAATCGTGGCGCAGCTTCGGAAGGAACCTGTCGTAGTTTCCGCCGCCATACCCAAGGCGCATAAGGCCGCCATCGAAGGCAACCAGGGGGATGACGGCGACATCGAACAGCTGCTCGTCGGCTTCTTGCCAGCCCTGGCTGTGCAGGTCATCGAGCAGATAGGGGCGCGCGGGATGATCAAGGAAGGCGGGGCGCTGCACAGTCAGGTGGCTTGGCGTGATTGGGAAGAACACCATGCGCGCAGGCGTGTCAGGAGCGTCCTTCGTCATACAAGGCAGATAGGCTTCCCAGCCACGTTCGTATGCTGCATGTAGCAGGGGATGCACGTCGACTTCGCTGCTCATCGGCTCATAGGCAGCGATGCGCAGGTTTTTAGCGGAAGTGCTAGAGGGCGTGATGTCGGCAAATCGGCTATCTATTTCCACAAGGAACTGCTCGCAAATCGACAGACTTCTCTCCTTGCGCGAAGCGGAGGGAATCTCCTTGCGCCGTGCAAGAACCGATGCGCGTACGTCTTGTTTCAAAGTCATGGTCGTTTTTCCTCAAACGGGGACAAATCTTTAACATCGTGTGAAATAGCATAGCGATATGCTAGAGGATTTTCGCTTGCGCTAGTATATAAGCATACTCGTTAGGTCAGGCTATAGCTATGCCGCAATGGGAAACGTAGTGCGGTGAGTCGGGCTTGGGCTTCGACGAGCTGCTTCTTATAAGATACAACCTTCAATAGCGGATAATCAGCGAATCTGGTGGCGGCAAACAGGGCTCGACATATCTCGGCCGTGCCGCTTGCGGAGTTGGAACACGAAACGGGAACGAGGGGAACGTGCACTTCAAGGCTTCGGTCGAATATGGGATGCGTGCGGTGCTGTATCTGGCGGAAAAGGGCTCGACATGCTCATCTCGCGAGGTTGCCGAGGAGATGGCCATTCCGCGCGACTACCTGATTCAGCTGGCGCAATTGCTGCGCAATGCAGGAATCATCCATGCGCGTCCGGGCAAAAACGGCGGCTACAGCCTTGCAAAGGACGCTTCCGAGATCAGCATGCTCGATGTGTTGAACGCGCTGCAAAACGATCGACCGCGCTTGGAGCACAAAGAAGCGAACGATAGCAAGGCCGATCAGGAACGGACAAGCGACCTGCTCCAGGACATCACCGCCGCATGCTCTAAAGCTGAGCACGAAATAGCTGAGTACATATCCTCTATCACCGTGCAGATGATAATCGACCGCATGCACGGCAAGATGCTCGATGAGGCTTCCCATTCCCAAAGCACGCAGGCTTAGGCGGGCGCGTCAGCCTAGCAAGAACCCGCTGCAAAACCATTCCCGTAAGCGAATCTAAAAAGCGCCTCTTCCCAAGCCGACTGGGAAGAGGCGCTCCTGTTTTAACAAGATTTGCGGCAAGCGACTGCACGCTATCCGATTCCGAACACCTGCATAACCAGCAAAACCGCAGTGAGTACGGAGACGATGCCGACGGTGACCCAGATGAGCACCTTTGTCACGCGGCCGGACTTGAACTTGCCCATAACGCGTTTATCGGACGAGATTAGCGCCATGAATACCAGCAGTACCGGCAGCACCAGGCCGTTGATGAACTGAGCCATGAGCATGACGCCCATGAGGTCGATGTTCGGGATGAGCACGATGACGGCCGAGAACGCGATTACGAACGTGAAGATGCTCTTGAACAGCGGCGCTTCCTTCCATTTGAAGGAGACGCCGGCTTCCCAGCCGAATGCCTCGCAGATGACGAACGCCGTGGTCAGCGGAAGCACGCATGCTGCCAGGAACGACGCTGCGATCAGGCCGATGGCGAACAAGGCTTCGGCGTACTTGCCGGCGAACGGTGCCAGCGCGGCAGCCGCATCGGCGGCATCGCTGATAACGATGCCCTGCGGATAAAGCACGGTGCCGGTGGTGACGATGATGAACCATGCGACCAAGCATGCCGCCACCGTGCCGGAGACCACGTCGACCTTCTGCGTGAACAGATCATCGGGTTTGACACCCTTCTCAACCACGTTGCTCTGGTTGAAGAACATCATCCACGGCGCAATGGTGGTACCTATCATCGAAATGACCAGCGAAACGAAGCTTTGCTGGTACACCACATGGGGCACGATGGTGTTGATAGCCGCATCTTCCCAGTTCGGCTGCGCCAAAAAAGCCGCGATCACGTAGGTGACGAACACCAGCGACAAGATCAGGAAGACCTTTTCAACGCGCTTGTAGCTACCGCCCACGATGAGCAGCCAAACGGCTACGGCGGCAACGGGTACGGCTATGTATTTCGACACGCCGAACATCTCCATGCCCGAGGCGATACCTGCGAACTCGGAGAACGTGGTGCACACGTTGCCGATGAGCAGCGCGAGCATGGCCAGCGCCGTAAGCCTGATGCCGAAGGACTCGCGGATAAGCGCGGCGAAGCCCTTGCCGGTGACGGCGCCCATCTTCGCGGCGGTCATTTCCACCACGATGAGCAGCACGCACATGATAGGAATGACCCACAACGTGGCGAATCCGAACTGCGCGCCCACGGTCGAGTAGGTGGAGATGCCGCCGGCGTCGTTACCGGCCATGGCCGTGACGATGCCCGGTCCCATAGCTGCCAAGATAAGCAACAGCTTGCTCTTCTGCTTATTGGAACCGCCGGTCTGCTCGATCGCTTGTTTTTCCGCAAGCTGCTCAGCGGACAACGTTGCCTCGCCGGTATGGAAGCTGCTGCGCTCCAGCGGGTTATGCGAGTCGATATCGGCCACGCGCCCCCTCTTGTCGTTCTGCTTCAAAACCACGGCTTACCTCCAATGGAATCCTGCGATTTGCAGCACGACAAGGGTGTAGAGGATCAAGAACAGCACGGCGCCGGTTGCGATGCCCACCCACTTCCAAACGGAAGTCTTCGTTTTGTCGCTGCTGACGTCGTCTTCGATGGCGTCCCAGGCGTCGTCTACGGTGACAATTCCCAGCAGGACGCCGCGCTCGTCCACGACGGGCATAGCGGTTAAGTCGTACTTGAAGATGTCGGCTGAAACATCTTCTTCGGTTTCATCCGGCGTTGCGGTGATTAGGTCGTCGTACATGCACTTCGACATGGGCGTTTTGTCATCGGTGAGCACCAGCGTGCGCAGCGAGCAGACGCCCACCAGCTTGTCATATTCGTCCAGCACGTACACGAAGTGGACGGAAGGATGGTCCTCGGGAAGCTCTCGCAGCACCTCGATGGCGTGACCGACGGTGTCGGTATCGGCAACGGATACGAACTGCGTGGTCATCATGCCGCCGGCGGTGCCGTCCTTGTAGCCGAGAAGGCGGCGGATTTCCGCTGCGTCTTCCACGCCCATAAGGCGCAGAAGCGTTTCGGCGCGCTCATAGGACAGGTCGCGCACGATGTCGGCTGCGTCGTCCGGGTCCATGTTGCCCAGCACGCTTGCAGCCTGCTTGTTGTCCAAGCTTTCGATGAAGTCGGACTGGTACTCGTCTTCCATCTCCGAGATGGCCTCGGTTGCTTGGGCGTCATCAAGGTGCTGGAACACGTTCGCGCGCTGTTGCGGGTCCAACTGCTCCAGAATGTCGGCGACGTCGGCAGGGTGCAGCTCATCCAGGCGCTTATGGGTGACGGACAGCTGCACTTCGGACAGGTCGCGGTCCAGCAGGTCCATATAGTTCCATGCGATGATCTGCTCGTCGATCTTCTTGCCGAACGCCTTCGCGACCGAGATGACCGAGCGTTCGATCCAGGGGGCAAGGCCGCGCAGGATGCCGCGGATGCCGACTTCGGCGCCGAGCAGGCGCAGCTGCGATCCGGAGATGGAAAGCTTCAGATCATTTACGCGCACGACCTTCAGGCCCTGCGTGTCAACGATCTGGCGGTTCATGAGGTCGCGTGCAAGCAGCACCTCATCGGGCTGCAGGTAGCTAAAGCGGATATCGTGTGCCTCCACCTGCAGGGTAAGGCCGTCATCATCGAACTCATCGACGTACTTGCGCCATGAGATCATGAACGGGATTTTGCCCGGACCCTGGAAGGCCAGGCT
>CALEWN010000247.1 GCA_937925385.1 uncultured Senegalimassilia sp. | reverse complement strand
CCATCGTGCTCGAGGCCGTGCCCGCCAAGCTTGCCGCCCTGATCACCAAGGAAGTGGGCGTTCCCACCATCGGCATCGGCGCCGGCGCCGGCTGCGACGGCCAGATCCTCGTCTACCAGGACATGCTGGGCATGTTCAGCGACTTCTGCCCGAAGTTCGTGAAGCGATTCGCGAACGTGGGCGAGGCCATGCGCGACGGCTTCGCCAGCTACATCAACGAGGTGCGCGAGGGCTCCTTCCCCTCCGCCGAGCACACATTCAAGATCGACGACGAAGTGCTCGAGAAGCTGTACTAGCCCGATGACTGGCGGGCGCGGCACGGCCGAGATGTCCCGCCGCGCCCGTCTTCCCAAACGATTCGCAGGCACTCTGCATCCGGGCGCGACGAACGCCGACGCGCCCGGATGCGCCGCAAGTCGTTCAGAGCCCTAACACGACAAACCGCGCGTCGATGCCCCAGACCCGCTGCGTCCACGGCGTCTCGACTCCCGCCGTTTCCCGATTTACCGCACCCGAAAGGAAACCTACTAAAATGCTTACCGTTGCTACCACCCCCGAACAGGCAAAACAGGTTATCAGCGAGTGGAAGGAGCAGGGCCTGAGCGTGGGTCTCGTTCCCACCATGGGCTACCTGCACGAGGGCCACGAGAGCCTGATCAAGCGCGCCGTCGCCGAGAACGACCGCGTCATGGTCAGCGTGTTCGTCAACCCCATCCAGTTCGCCCCGGGCGAGGACCTGGAAACCTACCCGCGCGACTTCGAGGCCGACAAGCGCCTGATCGAGGGCGCCGGCGCCACGCTGGTGTTCCATCCCGAGCCCGCCGACCTGTACTTCCCCGATGCGTGCACCTACGTCAACGTCGAGGGCATCACCGCCGAGCTGTGCGGCAAGACGCGCCCGACGCACTTCCGCGGCGTGTGCACCGTCGTTAACAAGCTCATGAACATCTCCCAGGCCGACCGCGCCTACTTCGGCCAGAAGGACGCCCAGCAGCTGGCCGTCATCCGCCGCATGGTGCGCGACCTGAACATGAACGTGCAGGTTGTAGGCTGCCCCATCGTGCGCGAGGAGGACGGTCTGGCGAAAAGCTCGCGCAACACCTACCTGTCCGCCGACGAGCGCACCGCCGCGCTCGTGCTCTCGCGCGCCGTGGCCGAGGGCCAGCGCCTGATGGAGGCCGGCGAACGCTCCGCCGCCGCGGTGCTCGGCGCCATGAAGCAGCTTATCGAGGCCGAGCCCCTGGCGCGCATCGACTACGTCGAAATGGTGTCGTGGGACGGCATCAAGCCCGTTGAGACCGTCGATGGCCCGGTTCTGGTCGCCATGGCCGTCTATATTGGCAAGACGCGCCTCATCGACAACTTCATCTTCGGCGAATAATCCCGCGCAATCGGGCCAAGCCAAACTGCACGCACACCATTGCTTCTGGGCGGTTTTGCAGGATTTTGAGTCCATTTTGCATGCCACCCCCTGACTTCTGGGCGGTTTTCGGAGCATTTTCCTGAAACTCGCCCAGAAAAGCCCAGGTCAGTTTTTGCAGACACGGTTTTTCGCCTGCAAAACCGCCCAGAAGTTCCAAAAACCTACGAAAGGACCAACCACTGTGTTTTCCACCATGCTGAAGGGCAAGATCCACCGCGCCACCGTCGTCCAGGCCGAGCTTGACTACGTGGGCAGCATCACCGTCGACGAGGACCTGATGGACGCCGCCGGCATCCGCGAGTACGAGCAGGTGCAAATCGTCGACGTGAACAACGGCCAGCGTTTCGAAACCTACGTCATCGCAGGTCAGCGCGGCAGCGGCATGATCTGCCTCAACGGCGCCGCCGCTCGCTGCGTCTCGGTTGGCGACAAGGTGATCATCATGTGCTACGCCCTGATGACCCCCGAGGAGGCCGACGCGAACCCGCCGCGCGTGGTGTTCGTCGACGAGGAGAACCGCCCCGAGCGCATCACCCGCTACGAACGCCATGGCCGACTGGAGGACATGGACCGCTAGCGCACCGAGCGGAAACGAGCAAGAGGCCGGGATGCGCAGAATCGCTGCGCATCCCGGCCTCTTGCGTTGTTGGAGCAGTTGCTTTTAGTGCACCTGCACAAGGGAGAAGACCTCGGCATCGGTGACCTTGGAGATGGCCTGGCGCGGATTCAGAAACGCCAGCTCCATGAGGAAGCCCATGCCTGCCAACGAGGCACCGAACTGCTTGATGAGCTTGGCCTGCGCCTCGGCAGTGCCGCCCGTGGCAACCAAATCGTCAACGATCAGCACCACGTCTTCAGGGTCGATGGCGTCGGCGTGGATCTGCAGCTCGTCGCTTCCGTACTCCAAGTCATAGCTTTCGCTGCGAACCTCGCGCGGCAGCTTGCCCGGCTTACGGGCGGGCACGAAACCGGCATGCAGGCGATACGCCACCGGCGCGCCGATCATGAAGCCCCGGGCCTCGGCGCCGACGACCTTCGTCACGCCCGCATCCTTGAAATGCTCGGCGATGGCATCGATGGTCGCCTCGAAACCGTCCGGGTCCTTCAACAGCGTGGTGATGTCCTTGAACACCACGCCCGGCTTCGGATAATCGACGATGTCGGTGATGTGGCCTTCGAAATCGAACGACGACATGGCGGTCCTTTCCTAGAGTATGCAACCTGGTTATTGTAGCGCCACCGGGCACGTCCGACGCCGCCGTGCGCCGAAATCGGACGCTTCCGGCGTTAATGCCCACGAACCCACATGTTCGCCACGCCGAAACGCTGCAGTTCCTCGAATAAAAACGGCAGATATACGGCCAGGCGCCGCAGCCCTTACTGGAAAAACCCTGGGTGTCGCTGAGCACTTTGACGCTCCATTCCAGGTCATCGTCCTGGGCCATGTAGGGCTGATAGGATTCCTCCCATGAAGCAAGCTCGAAGCCGAGCAGCTGCCCGCGCAATGCGGCGGCATCCTCGGGGTCCAACTGCAGAAACTCGCGCTGCCCCATCACCCCCAGCTCCTGCTCGAGCGCCGCTCCCAGCTCGTCGAACGTGATGCGCACGGTGCTACGGTTCTCCACGGAACCACTCATGGCCAGGTTGAACTCCACCATGCGCGCACAGCGCAGCACCTCGAAGCGCCGGTCCACGCGCTGTCCTTCGTCAACATCGTGCTGGGCCACGATGAGTTGCTCACCCGAACGGGCACGGTAGCACCCTGCCGGAACCGGCGAATCGCCATCGATGCGTAAAATGCCATCGACGTCGAACTTCGCCCCCGAAGGCAACGGCTTCCACTGCGCATACGAGTCGGAACGCTCGCCAAGACGCTGCAATGCGCGGCGGCATTTCTCCAAGTTGCCACGGTAATAGTCGAACCCATCATCAAGAGCCGCTTCGAAATTTGCCGCCGCTTGCACGTAATACGCTTGAGCCAGCGCATAATCGCGCGCGCAGCCGCGTCCATACTCAAAGCAGCCCCCAAGCCTGAAAGCCGAGCTTCCCAGCCAATCGGGCTCGTTGCGGCCCTGCGCTAGCCGATGGGCTTTGCCGTACAGGGCAAACGCGCGGGCGTCGGCCGCAGCCTCGTCCGCTACTTCGATATTGCGCCAATACAGCATGTCGCCAAGCTTATACAGCGCTTCCGGATGCTCGCAAAACGCCGCCTGCTCGAATAGCTCCAACGCCCGCTCGGCATCCTCTTCGCCCAAACGGCCGTATTCGTAGATATAGCCCAAGTTCACCGCGGCTTGGGGATTGCCGAAACTCAGGCTTTTCTCGTAGAACCGCCGCGCCGCCTCGAAGCATCGCTTGTCGTCGGAGGCGAGCCCATCGTTGTAAAAGCGCGCACCGATATCCAGCGACAAGCCGCCGTGCTGCTGGCTATCGCGCGATTCATCGTAAGAGGGTTCAAGATTGCGTAGGTCCATATGGTTCCCTTCGAGGTATACGCTTCCACCATAGCAGAGAATCGGCGGGGGCGTTCCGCAACCTGCCGCACGCAAAGGAAACGGGCGGACGCGATGCGGCTATTCGTAGTCCTGCAGCAACTCGCGCAGGTAATCGGCGTATCCCTGTCGCAAACTTGACGGAGACTCGACTGTGATCTGACCGGCGAACTGGGATATCCAGCCGAAGAACACCGGAGTCGCCATGGCGGCCACGCTCACGCGGGCGGTACCATCGCCCATGTCGCTCACGCGCGCATCCTTTCCGAAGTGATCAACCACAGCGTTCATGGCGCTTTCCTTGACGCGCAAAACCGCGCGCACCGAGCTGCCCGAGAACATGCCGAATACACGACGGTCGTATTCGTCCGCATCGAACGTGGCAATGCGGGCGTTTCGCGTAGCGCGCTGCTGCGTCACGCGAATGTCGCACATGCGGTCGACGCGGTAGTTAGCGAAGTCGTCGTACTTTTCGCTGTAGCAAACCAGATAGTAGAAGCCATCGGAGTACATCAACTGCACGGGCGTTTGCGTATACGTCTTGCCGTCATGCCGAAACTGCACCCGAGCGGAGCAATCGTAGCCGGTGTATTTGAACGACAGCATACGCTTGGCGGCGATCGCCTCCTGGATGACGTCGACGTTGCGGAACACGCTATCGTTCTGGCTTTTCACGCGCCCGCCCACGTGCACGTGCTTTTCCAGGCCTTTCACCTGGTGCTTCGAACCCAGGCTTTTGATGGAGCGAACGAGCGAGGTCGATTGCCGCGCCGTGATGAAGCGGCTTCCCTGCACCGCATCGATGAGCAACAGCAGCTCCGATTTGGTGAACGGGCGTTTGGCTAGGAAGTAGCGCACGGGCTTGACGCGCTGCCGTTGAACCTCGAAGCCCGCGTTGTTCAACGCTTCGAAATCGCGATAGAGGGCCTTGCGTTCCGCGGACACACCCGCCGCCTCCAGCTCCTCGATGATCTGCTCGAGCGTCAGCCCTTGCTCATCATCGGTGTTCTCGAACATGATCTTCAGCAGCGCCAACAAGCGCTCTTTGCTGACTTCCTTCGCCATACGGACCCCTCACGCAGCTTCCTTCGCGCACATTGCGCACCTGCATATGATAGGCGATTGAGTGAGTGAGGATCACGCAGGCAACCCTATGCTGCTGGCGGGAAACTGGCATTTGCGGCGAAAATCCGCTTGAAGTCCTCAAGGTACGGGCCGGTTATGCCCAGCCTGCAAACCTCATCGAAGCTGGCAATGCCGAAGCTTTCCAGATAGTCGCGCACATCGTAAGCCACGGCGTTCTTGTCGCCCAGCATGCCCTCGTCGTACAGCTCCCCAATGGCGACAGCGGCGCCCATGCGGAAGAACTCCTGGAACATGCCCTCGAGTTGCGAGGAGGAAGCCTTCTCGTACAACGGCTCATCGTCTACCGCTTCATCCGAGTCCTCGCCCAGCAGAAGATCCTCAGCGGCGTACCGCTCGGTAGCCTGATCGTACGGCGTGTACGCACCGTACCCATCGATCAGAAACTCGCCTTCGTCAAAGCAGATGGGCTGCGAAGCGCGTTGACCTGCAAAGGACTGCACCTGCCCCGCCTGCCCCTCGATTGCGCGACGCGCGGACCGTGAGGCGCCCTGGCTTGCAAAGGCCTGAGCCCGCCCGGCCGAACCCTCGAATGCGCGGCGTGCGGACTGCACACGCCCCTCCACGCGCGCATGGCGGCCACGGGACGCTTTCGAATCGATTGCAAATGCTCCGAACATGGACGTGTGCTTCTTGGCGAACATTTCAGGCTCCTTACCTGCGCGTTTCTTGGTTGATGCTTCGCATGGTACGCCGTCTCGATAGTTTTACTGTCCCATACAAGGGACTCGAGAAAAGTTCGCCGTATTTCTCGAGTCCCCATGAATGCTGAAAGGAAGCCCCCATATGAGAGACGCCCGCAAAGCCTGGTTGCAGCAGAAGACGGCTTCATAAAGAAGCAGCCTCACAGGTCTAGCTGCACCGGGAAACGACCTCGCAAAGAGACGAGCCTCAGAAGCCTAATCGTAGCAGAAGACAAACTCCTAAAGAAACGACCCTCACAGACCTAGTTGTCGCGGGAAACAACTTCACAAAGAAGCAGCCTCACAAGCTTAACTGTAGCTGAAGACGACCTCACACAGAAGCGCGCCTCACAAGCCTAGTTGTAGCGGTAGAACCCTTCGCCTGCGTCAACACCCGTTTTGCCTGCATCGATGCGCTCTTTAAGCGCTGCCGCGATCTTCGCGGGAACGGAATCATGATCCTTCGTGCGAGGATCAAGCACCACGATGTTATATGCCGTGGTAAGGCCCACGATGTCCAGGATGCGGAACGGGCCCAAGGGCGCACCCGTGCCCAGCATCCAAGTTTTGTCGATGGTCTCCGGGTCGGCGACGCCGGTTGCATACAGCGCCTCAGCGGCGTTCAGGAACGGCACGAGCATGCTGTTCAGGATATAGCCGGGCTGCTCCTTGTGCAGCTGCAACGGAACCATGCCCAAATCGCCAGCGAAGCGAACCACCTCGTCGTAAGCAGCCTGATCGGTTCCGGGATGACCCATGACCTCGGCGGTGTTGTTGCGCCAAATGCGATTGGCGAAATGCAGCGCCAGGAACTTCTCGGGGCGACCCGTGGATGCAGCGATTTGACTGGGCAGCAGCGTGGAGGAGTTGGTGACAAGGATGGTGCTTTCGGGCAGGTACTTCGCCAGCTCAGCGTAGAACGCATCCTTTTGCTTGGGATCCTCCGCAATGGCCTCGATCACCAGGTCGGCATCCTTCGCCGCATCCTCGTAGCTGGTGGTGAAGACAATGCTCTCGAACGCCTGCTGCGCGCGCTGCTTAAGCTGCTCGATTTCGTCAACGGAAAGCTCAGGCGTGTCGGCCAAGCCACGGCAATACGCCGCGGGATCGTTCTTCATCGCCTCGAGCGTTGCCAGATAGGTTTGACGCAGCTGCTCGAACTTCGGCTTCGCGCGCTCGACGGACCCTTCGCTTCGCAGCCACACCGTAACGGCGAAACCCTTGTATGCCGCCTGATATGCGATCTGGCTTCCCAGCACTCCACCACCGGCGACGACAACGTTCTTGATAGTCATATCCGACCTCCGATCCGCGCGTATGTTTAACTTGCTTATGACGCGAGACCGGTTGGGGTCCCGCGCCATAAGCCTAGCACGCCTCTAGGAAGCCGCATCGATTTGCCACGCAAACGTTGCCAATTCGTTGCTACCGGCGCTTAGCGGGTCTGGCAGCGACAAATCACCGCCGATGAGCGCTCGAAACCCGCCGCTGCCCCGCACGCACAGCGACAGTGGCGACGGCAAGCGCACAGCCGGCGAACCGACTAGAACTCGTCGAGCAGCTCGTCGGCAAAGCCCACGCGATAGTTCGTAAACACCACGCCGTCGGCTTCCTGCGTGGCATCCAGGTCCACATCGGCCACGATGACGAAGTCGTTATCGCCCGCCTCGTCATGGAAGATCTGGCGCACGTGCCACACGTGCAGCTCTTCCTCGTCCGCCTCGTCGAACATGAGATAGGCTTTTGAGAGCGCATCGGCATCCAGCAGGATCTCCTCATGCGCCCCGTAGTACTCGTCCAAGGCCTGCATCCAGGCACGCTCGCCGAAGCCCCAATCGCCATCGGCCTCGCCAAGCCCCGCCGCATCGCGATGAGCCGCCATGCGAACGCGGCTGAACAGGGCGTTGCGCACGAGCACGGTGAGCCCGCGTCGGTCGCGCACAACCGCTTCGACGCCGACGGCCTCGGGCGGGGCGGCGTCCAGCAACGCTC